>NZ_JAGWCS010000008.1:0-62510 GCF_020657705.1 Clostridioides sp. ZZV15-6598
TATCTTCTATAGTTACATTCTTTGCTTCTAATACAAGATTTCTAACTTTATTAACTAACTCTTTAAAAGTCATTTAAACACCTCTCTCTTAATTTATAGTTTTATTGTATACAAATTTAAGACTATAAATATCTACAAAATATAGATAAAATGTAGGCAAAATATAAATGAATTTATATATTTTTAGAAATAGAAAAGAACCTTCTACAATGTCGGTTCTGTTCCTTCTAACATACTTAATTATTCTTCTAATGCTTGTAATCTCTTTTGTTTGTCTGTCAAATAATTGTTATATCTTTGATCACAGGTTCTTTTGTAACTGGATTTATAGACTCTATATACTGTTTACTATAATCTATACTACCAAATTCAACATCTATGAAATTTAATTCTGTTATTACATCATGCTCCAATACATCCCCTGTTGCTTCTCCTGTTTGGAGTAATATTTTTCTGTTTTGATTGTAAATTATTCTATTGCATCTTTCCATTTCATAACCTCCTTATACTATATCAACATCAAATACATACCATCTTAAAGTACTGTTAACAACTGTTACAGGAAAGTCAACTACACTATCATTACTTCCGCCAGTAATTGTAAAACTTGATTCACTAATATTTTCAAAAGAAAAATTGAAAACTATTTTTTTTACACCATTAACAGTAGCATAACCATATTGTGGGTTACTCAAATTTCCAAAAGTATCACTGTTTATCATCAGTCCATTTTTATCTTTAACAGTCATGAAACGTACTATAACCACCTTAGGAACAAAATTTAAATTAGTAGGAATTGTAATTGGGAATTTATTATCAGTTACTGTAAAAGTACCAGTTGCAAATTTAGCTCTTTGGCTTAACTGATTGGTTAGTTCTGTTATCCTATTTTGCAACTCCTCAACACTAGCATCTGAACTATCAAAAGAAGTTTTAATTTTCTCTGACAGTTCTACTAGAGGAGTCTTTAAACTTGATTCAATATTCTTTAGTGCTAATATATTTATAATAGCAGTCTTGCCATTTACTAATCCTTCTTTTATTTCACTCATTTTACTTACTATATCTCGTATACTTGCGTCATCTCCTAATGACATTATATTCTTACTTATACTTATTACTTTTTCTACTGTAGCATTAGAACTATCTGTAACAACTATTTTAAGTGTATGTAGTGCATTATCTTCTAATGTATAGTTAATTGTTTTTTTTGCTGTTAAATCTGTTGTTATAGTTTCTTTTAATATATCATCTATAAAACATTCTATTTTAGTTAATAACGTAGGGTCTGTGTGGTCAGCTTTAAATGTTACTGTAGTGGAATTATAAGAGGATATAGTTAAAAAAGGTAATGCTTGGAGTAGTGTTATTTTAGCATGGCCATCTGCTTTTGTAGTATTTCCGCCAGTAGTCATAACTATATTTTCTAGCCAATATTCAGACGTTGGTATATATCCTTGTGGTTTATAACTATCTTTAGTTAGTGCATAACCACTTCCCCCGCCTGCAACATCTCCCACATTTATACCTCCGCCGCCATACCAACCACCACCACCTCCTACGCTATAATATCCAATACCACCTTTACCAAACGAACCATGGTACTCGATAGTTTCTTGATTACTTCCACCTTGATATTGAGAACCGCCACCACTAAATCTGTTAGTGTTAGCACTAACTCCATCAGAACCTTTTTCACCACCACCATGACCGATAGAAGGATGCGAATAAGAAAAACCATCGATTGCTCCAGCTCCACCTGCAACAAGTATGCGAGAAAGTAATCCTTTAGAACTATCCCAAGTAGCACTAGGATAATAAAGTCTTATATCAGTAGCACCACCACCGTATCCAGAATAGCAATAGTCTCCTATAGTTGTTGTGCCAGCACGACCACCACCGTTAAATCCAGTTCTAGTAATATTTGAACCTTTTGGAAGTTTTTCATAACCTGATTGACCAACGCAAACAATTAAATTAGTACGGGTTTTTAATGTGATTTCACCTTTTGCATAACCACCTTTTGCGCATTCACCAAAAGAACCTGCACCTTTGCCACCACCACATGCCCCATAACATTCTAATTTATAGCGACCAGGTAACAATGAAATATTCTGCGTATAATTAGCATAATTAAATTCATAAATTGTTGCCATTTAATCCACCTCTTTCTTAATTTATAGTTTTATTGTATCTAATTTTAAAACCATAAATGTCTGCAAAATGTGGATGAAGTGTAGGCAAAATGTAAATAAATTTATATACTTTTAGAAATAGAAAAGAACCATCTATTTTGTAGGTTCTGCTCCTTCTACTATTCCACTATGCTCTATAATATAATTCTCTACTGATTTTCTGTACTCTACATTAATTACATCATCTAATTCAAAAAGTCTGTTTTTCAAAGGGTTTAACCCTCCATTAAGAATCCTCTCTCCTAATATTCTTACCACAACATTATTTATATTCATTATAGTAATCCTCCCGCTTTTTCATTTTCATTTGATAAAATTTGATTTTCTAACTCTTGTATTCTCTTTTCTTCTTCTGTTAATTCTCTTTTTAATTCTTTTATGATTGGTACATTACTAACTGCATCTATTTTTTCTATATAACAATTATCTGGTATTGATTTGAAAGGAATATCAATATAGTCTAGTTTTGATATAGTCTTTCTTGGTATAATATCCCCTTCCATTTCTCCATATATTGCGATTATTTCTCCGTCTTGGTCAAAGATTATTCTTCTTCCTATTTCCATTTTTAGACCTCCTTTTTTATTTGTATTTTATAGCGAACCAACTAACTGTTGCGTTTATACTAGTATCATTTAAATAAATTGGTGTTATAAATCCGTTTGTAAAAAATCCAACTCCATTATTGTTAGAATAAGTATCTGTGTCATATGTGAAATTTTGAAATCTAGAAATATTCTGTCTGATGCTAGGTCTGTACTGTTCATCAATGCATAGTATTAAATTAGGGCTTAAATTCATAGTAGAGTCAAAAGCAATAGTTGTGTAGTTACTATAATTATCCTTCACAAGCATGAAAACTAAATCAGGTCTAAAAGATAATGAATTAATCTCAAGGACGATATGGTTTGTTGAGTTTTCCGTTTGACCATATTGCAAGACATATCTTGATTTCAATGTAATATAATTGTTTTCGCTCTTTGCTGTTTTTATTATATTTTTTATGCTTGACACTTTATCTATTAAACTTTGCATGCTTTCAGTTTTACTTGCTGAAACATTTTTATTTGTCAAATTTGCTGCAAAAGTATTTTTTAATGTTTCTATTTTTGTTTTAGTTACATCTAATTTATCTGTTGCTACAAAAGGACTTCCTAATGCACTAACTATATTGTTTTTACCAGTTTGAAAATCAGTTTGTACACTTTGTAATGATGTCATAAGTTCCCCTAAACTATCATTATCTGTTAATTTTTCTGTCATATTCTCACCCCACTTATATCATATCTATTAAGTCATTTTCTATTGTAATACCTTTTGCTATCTGACCATTTACTTCTATTGATAATTCTTTAAATGATCCATCTGCATTATCACTTGTAAAGTTATTCTCTGCATCTTCTATAGTTACATTCTTTGCTTCTAATACAAAATTTCTAACCTTATTAACTCTTTAAAAGTTATTTAATCCTCCTTTTTCTTAATTTATGGTTTTATTGTACCTAATTTTAAAACTATAAACGTCTACAAAACGTAGAGGAAGTGTAGGCAAAATGTAAATGAATTTATATATTTTTAGAAATAAAAAAGAACCTCTCTTAAACTGTTGGTTCTACTGGTATTTCTTCTTTATTTAATAAACTTGTTAATTCTAAATATTGTTCTTCTGTAATCCTATTTACTGCATAAAATACATCTATTTTGTGTTGCAAATTCTCTTTAGTACTATAGTTCTTTTGCTCTATCATTAATTTTAATAAGTTATACATATCACTTCCTCCTATAAATTTTTATTTAATTTGATGTTTTCTACTTCAAAGGCTGTGTTTACTATCTCTGAATCTCTGTTTTTATTTTCCTCTTTTAACATACTTAATTCTTTTTCTAATGCTTGTAATCTCTTTTGTTCATCTGTCAAAACAACTTCTATATTTTTTAAAACAGGTTCTTTTGTAACTGGATTTATGGACTCTATATATTGTTTACTATAGTCTATACTTCCGTATTCAACATCTATAAAAGTTAATTCTGTTACTGCATCATGTTCTAACACATCACCTGTTGCTTCTCCTGTTTGAAGCCATATTTTGCCTGTTTGGTCGTAAATTATTCTATTATTTCTATTCATATTATCACCTCATTTTTTATTCTATAGCTGTCCAATTAAATGTTGTTCCAGCAAGGGGACTCACTTCTGCGTCTGAACCATTGTATGAAAATCCTTTAAGATATAAAACAAAATTACTTTTATTAATTTCTTCAACAGTTGCAAACACAACGCCATTAAAATTTTCATCATTAATTGTTGAAGTTGTGGGATTTGCTTTCATGAGATTTGTAAAAAATTTAAGATTGCATGACCTCGCTGAAGCATATGCAAAGCTAAAATTAATTCCACAACTAACAAAAATAATCGATGGAGTAAAAGATAAGTTCATTGGAATGGTTGTACTTCTACTTGTAATTTTGCTTTGGTCAAAAGTACCCGTAGCCCATCTTTTTCTTTGTACTAATTGAGCATTTAGCTGACTTATAGTGTTATTAGCTTGTGTTAATTTGTTTGTTAAATCCTGCAAACTAGCGTCTCCACTATCAAATGATGCCTTTATTTTCTCTGATAATTCTACTAGCGTATTATTCAAAGATGAATCTATATTTTTAAGTGCTAAAGTATTTATAATACTTGTTTTACCATTCTTAAATCCTTCTCCAATCTCTGCCAACTTAGTTGATATATCTTGTAGTGTTGCATCTGTTTGCAGTGGCATTATCTCTTTACTTATACTTAAAACTTTTTCTGCTGTTGCGTTTTCTGCATCTGTAGCAACTATTTTTAATGCGTGTATTGCATTGTCTGTAAGTTCATAGTTAATTGTTTTCTCTGCTGTTAAATCTGTTGTTATTGTTTCTTTTAATACATCATCTAAATACCACTCAATTTTACTTAAATTATTATCTGTGTCTATTGCTGTAAATGTTGCAGAAGTGGAATTATAAGAGGATATATTCAATTTAGGTTTAGTGTTGCCTTTTGTAAATGTAACAGTTTTATCTAATATCTTGCCGCCATCATCAGTGCCAATTTCAACAGTTACATTATTTACAGAATTAAGTGTTAACTTAGATAAATATTCATCAGTTAAATCTATAGTATAATTAGAATCTACTATATTATATTTTTCACTTATTACAACATCATTTAATTTTACAGTTATTTTAAATTTAATATCAGGGTTGTTATCATAAATATTATATTTTATACTACAAGCTTCACTAATCACACCTAAATCACTATTTATAGAGAGAGTAGGGTTTGGTACAACTTGAACAGTAACATTTTGATACATATGATAATCTTTTTGTATAACTTCTCGACCATCGACATAAATATAAACTTCGTATGACCCAAACTTATATGCTCCTGTTTCAGTTATTGTAAAAATTTTAGAAGTATTTAATCTATAGCGACCATAATAAGTAGAACTTATAGAATCGTAAGAATAAGGAGGCAAACAAATATCAGATGCAGAATAAACACCTTTTCTTTTTTTAATAGTTCTATAAACTTCAATATCTGCCATTTAAATCACATCCTTTCTACATTGGTATCAAATTATTATTTATACTAGATATAATACTAGTTCTATTACCTTTTACTTCTTGCATCACTTCTTTTAATGCTCCCTCTACATTGTCACTTGCAAACAAGTTATCTGTATCTTTTATACTTGTTTTATCTGCTGTTGTTTCAATGCTATCTACACTGGTTTTTACCTCATTTATTGCACTAACTATATTTGTTTTATCTGTTGTGGTAAGTTGTGTTGTATCTCCTATTTTATTGCTTAATTCTGTTTTAGCAGTTTCTATGTTGCTTGTTAATTCTGTTTTAGTTGTATTTATTTTAGTGTTTAAATCTTGTATATCTTTTAAAGTTGCTAATACAACAGTTGGGTCTATTTTTAAAATTATACTTGCTGTATTAGATACAGCTAATATAATTTTAATTAATATTTCTTTTACTGTTCCTGAATCTGGAGCAGGTTTATAAGTTTCGGGATAGCTAGATACTGCGAGAAGTTGGTCTTTAGAGTCAAACACCCCAAGCTCTCTAATTGTAAAGCTTCCAGTATCTCCAGTTATAGTTTTTTGGATAACTACCCAATTAGGATTTTTTTCGTCTGCTTGAACATGCTCTAATGTACTTTCCCAAACTACATTTTTGAGTGCTGTTTGTGTTTCTGTTGGAATATATGAACTTCCTCCACCATCTCCAGCCTTTATCTTTGCAAAGTCTACTCTAGTCCCAAGTGCTGTAGCGTTTGCTATAGCCGCCTTGCCTATTTCTGTAAGCAATGTATAATATTGTGCTTGTGCCAATTATATCACCTCCTGTTTAGGGTATAATATTACCCTTTCAGCACTTTTATTGTTTCCACTAGCTAGTATTATTTCCCCAAAACATGTTATGTCTTTAGGAGTATAAGGGTAGATTGTAACTGTTTCTCCTGTATTGGTCACTGCTCCTGCATAAAGTCCATTTTCATTATATAAAATCATTTCAAATCTGTGTTCAAGGTGCGCTGGCTTTATTTCCTCTATTTTCTTATCTAATTCTAAAATAGTGTTGTAACTGCAATTATTTGTTATAAAACTGAGTGTAAAACTAAATAGATTACTAAATACTTCTACATCAACATTAGTATTTGTGTAAGCTTCTGATATAGCTTTTATAACCTCTATTGTAGTTATTCCTCTACCCCTCATTTTTGCTTTTATATTGCTTCTTCTAGTATCGAAGTCTAACTTATAATTTATTTTTATACCTAAGAGGTTCTCCCAGTCATCAAGTCCCCAAGTTGCTGTATCTATAAAAAACTGATCCAGTAAATCATCTTTTTCATCAAGTAGTGTTAGAAGTTCATTTTCAAGTGCTTCCTGAATTTGTATGTCAATTTCATTGTTTGCAAAACTTGGTAGATAATCAATTAACTTCAATTTAACTCACCTCATTAAAAGTAACATCTGAAACAGCAGGGACTTTTTCTTCATCAACTATTATATTTTTAATATCACCATTTACAAGAAGATTTTTTATATCATGAATACCTTCTATACTTGCCAATAAACTCATTACTTTTATATAAATAATCTCTCTTGAATTTTCTATTAAATAAGAATTTATGATATCTAAAAACACAACTTTTATGGATTCAATATCATATCCACTTTCAAGTGTTAAAGTTGCACTAATAGTAATATCAAAAGTACTTGGTGTAACAATTGTAACAGTAGGTCCAATTGGTTTTTCTTCTTCTATATGTTCAGTACATTTTTGTAGTACTTCATTGTCAACTGATTGATTGTTTTGACCATAAATTAGAATCTTAATTGTACCTGGTCCATCCCAGCGAGGAATTACTTTTGCATTATAAACACCTTCAACTTCTAAGGCCCAAGACTGGTAATGTGCTTTATTTCCACTTGTGGCTTGGTTTTTCTGTATTTTATAGAACCTCTCTTTTAATTATTCATCAGTTTCTATTTCTGTTCCACCCTTTATGCCTAGTTCATTATAAATTTTAGTTACTCCATTTATTTCTTCTATAAGTTTAAATTCTGTCTTAGCTGATAAATTATACTTAATGCCAACCTCTAAAGCCTGTATAGGGCTTACATTTAACTTACTATCTTCATCTATTGTAATATCTTTAATAACTACAAATAATAAATCACTATGAGACACTATTGTTCCATTTGGTATTTGAGTTCCTACTTTGCCCTCGAATGTTACCTCACCTATTGCCTCTGTGCCTAACTTTCTATATACACCAAATTCATTGACTCTTCTATCAAGAAAATCATAAAAGTTATCTTGAATAAAAACTCTCTTATGTATATAAGAAAGTTCTATATATAACTGTGCAAGTTCTGAATTAACAGGTGAAACTATATTATAAAGAGAAGATCCTTGACCTTTATAAAGAGGTAGATTTATGTTATTTAAAGTTCTATTATTTAAGACACTAAATGATTGGTCATTATACAAAAGTAATCTCCTCCTCTCCATAAATTGTTTTTATATTTAAACTTATAGATAAATTATCATCTTTAAATTCTGTATTTGTTACATTAACCTCTAATATATATGGATTAGTTAATATTGCTTCTTGTACATACCTTTTTGCCTCACTTTCAGTAAGACCTTTAGTATACTTTTGTCCTATTAGATTCTTTATATCTGTTCCATAATCCCAAGCATATATTAAATGAACATATTTATCTGTTTTTATTGTCTTATATATCCATACTTTAATTGCTTCATTTCTTTCAACTATTTTAAAATCTCCATTTTCAATTATCTTTTCATCTTTATCAAAATCCCAAGCAAATTCTTTAAAAATAGGTAATTCTTCATTGGTTGGAGAAATATAATCTTCTGGAACACCCATAAAAGGAAATATAGAATTATCCATGTAGACTCACCAATTTACTTATAACAGCAAATTTATCATTTATTTTAAACATTATTACCATATCTCCAGCTTCAAAAGTATCCATAAAAGGATTTTTTATATTATGTTTATGCTCTTTATTTATTTCTGTATTAAAAGATTCTATTTGTCTATCAAGAATCCAGCTGTCTATTAAAAGATTTTCTTTTTCCAATAAAAGATTATTTATCTCTATCTTTAAATCTGGTAATTTATATTTAACTTTACCAATAAAAAAAGAAGGTTCATTATGAAATTTACCTTCTTGTCTCATTATTCCTATAAATTCATTAATTGGATCTGCCATGCTATCACCTCTTTTTATAAAACTCTTCTAGCTGTATTAAAATCTTTTCTATTACTTAATTTACTTATTTTAACTACATCACCTTTTTGTGGAGCATGTAAAAATTCTCCATTGCCTATATATAAACCAACATGACTAACTGGATTATGGAAAAATACCAAATCTCCTGCCTGCAAATTGTTTTTATCAACTTTCTTGCCTACTTTAGATTGTTGACTTGAAGTTCTTGGTAAATTAACATTAACCTTTTTAAAGCAATATACCATCAGTCCAGAACAGTCAAAATTACTTGGTCCATTACCGCCCCATTTGTACGGTTTTCCAAGGTGTCTTCTTACCTCAGCTATAACAGTTTTTGCTCTTTCTGTTACATTTCCAGCATAACCACCAATGATAATCTTTCCTTTTCTTCTTCCGAAGTTATTGGCCTCTTCAACATTTCCAAATAAAATATCTATATGGTATGTGCCATCTTTTTCTATAATTATTGCAGGGCCATTATCATTTACTTTATACGTTCCATCTCGATTTGAAACACCTGTAACTAACTGTATTTCATCTCCATATCTCATAAGAGGATGTTTATTTAGGAAATCTTTTGTATAGTAAGATTTTTCATATGCTCCAACCATAGGAGCCGCACATGTTTTTTTAGATGGTTCAAGTTTTTTACCTCTACAATCTTTATCTCCACCCTCAGATTTTCTAGGACAATAAGCAGTAAATTCAGCAGGGTATTCTGTTCCTCCAGTATACTCTGAACCATCTTCTTTTTGTTCATCTTGACCAGCAGATTTCTCATCCATTATATTCTCAAAATTAAGTTCTAATTCAATTTGATAATCTCCATTTTGCCATGTATGTTTATCTGTATCTATATAAAAAAGACCAATTAACTTCGTATATGAGTCTTTTACTTTTACACCTCTGCCAGTTACACAACTTATATCACCATATTCTTTTAGAGAGCAAGTCTTTTCGAGTCCTTTAAACTCGCTTTCTATATCTATGGTGCTATTTTCTTGTTGCTGTATTACCTTTTGCATAATTACCCCAACATCTTTAAATATAGAGTCATTTATCTTCTCACTAATCTTATTACCATACTGATCAACAACTAGTACTTTATTTTTTACATTCTCCATACTCTCTGAAAAACTAGTATTAATAAGATTAAAACCTTCTTCAAATGTTATATTTAAAGTAACTACACCCTTTTCAATGACATTAAATTTATCAATATTAGACTCTATCATATACTTTTTTTTAGTTGTTTTGCTTGCTTCTGTATAGATGCTCATTATAGTATCATAGCCAGTTACACCAATAAACATTTTTGTATATTTAACGTTGGTTCTAGGCAAATTACCTAGTGGGAGTTTATTGTCTACAAAAACCTGCTTTGCAATATCTTCAACTAATTTATCTTTAAAGTTATATGATACTTCGCTTTGTAAAAGTAAAAAACCCATATCTTTTGCAGTGAAATCAATCATGTTATTACTTGAGTCTAAAGATTTATCTATTATTATCCCTCTAAAAAGTTCTTTATCATTAACATAAAAACAAACTGTACTTGCTACTGGAATATCTATTTGTCTAAAATTAATATCACTTGCAGATTGGACTATAGAAAATTCTAAAGTTCTTGATGGTGATCTATAATCACCAGACCAAGTGCATTTATCTACTAAATCAGTTACATTATATATATTTCCATTTTTTATATGAACTTGTATTTTGATTTTATTAATTATAAATCACCACCATTTTAAGGGATTATTAATATCCAACCATTTTTTATTACAGATGGATCTTTAATTTTATCTTCATTTGCTTTATAAATCTTTTCCCATAAGTCTCCATTGCCATAATATTTTTTAGCTATCTTAAAAAGAGTATCACCTTCAACAACCTTATGTGTTTTTTGCTTAGTATCAAATCCTTTTGTTAGTGGAAAGTTCTTTTCAGAAGATAATTTTTCATCATTATTAATGTTTACTTTGGATATTTGTATCCTCCTATATTCTTTTAGACTTAAGGTAAAATAAACATCTCTTGAATAATCTTGTTCTCTATAGTTAAAATCTGCAATTATACATTCAAAATTTATATTTGTTTCTGTAATGATAAATCTTAATATATATCCTTCTCTCATCCAACTTTCTATTAAATTTACACAATCATATGGTTTTGGAAATCCATTATAATTACAAAAACTATATTCTTGATTAGGGAAAAAAGAGGATAGTTCTATAGTTTTAAGCCCTAACCCTCCAAATACTGCAATATCTCCAACACTTAAAATATTAGATGTATTTATTGTTGCACTTCCATTTATCTCAAAAGAAGATGGAATAACAGGAAATCTAAAGGTATTATTTGCTTGTCTTAACCATATCTCCATCAAATTCCTCCTAAAACAAAAGACACTTATTTGAATAAGTGTCTTTTGAAATATCATTTATTATCTTTAAATAAGAAATTAAATTTATAATACCCCTCCAGCATTTGCGATAGATATTTTTCTATTTATTTTCTTTACTATCTTATCTATGTCAGCTTCTTCTCTTACAATTATTGTATCAGCCAATTTATCAAGAAATAAACTTCCATTTGAATTATTCCTTTTGTATTGATTAGCTTCTTGTTTAGTCAGAAGTCTTTCTCCTTCATGTGCTCTAATCAGATAATCATTTTTAGGAACTCTGTTTATACCAAATGCACCTCTTGTATTAGTTCCAGCAGCATCGGCACCTTTTCCAACTTGCAAGCTAGGACCATTTTTAAATATTTCTATTGTTCCCTTAATTGGATGTTTAAAAAATTCTTTAAGTTTATTCCAAGTTTCCTTTACTCCTTTAACTTTATCTTTAAAAAATGAGTCAGCAAGATCTATTACAGGTTCGAGTATCCCACTAACTAAATCAACAAGTCCATTCCATATAGACTTTACTATACCTACCCCACCATCAAATATTTGTTTAAGTCCATCCATAGTTTGATCAGCATTTCCTGTTATAAGTCCCATTACAACATTTACAATTCCAGATATAAAAGATATGATTCCGTTTATAATTCCAGAAACAGTTGTTATTATTGCAGTTAATGTATTTAAAAACCATATAAATGCTAAAATTATTCCTCCAACAACACCAGCTATTGCTATTCCTATGGCTGGTAATAATTGCTGTCCTATTTGTGATAGGAAAGGCATAAATCCTTGAAACCAAGCTTTAACAGGGGCAAGTGCTTGACCTAAGTTTTGAAATGCTAACTTTATACCATCAGTAGACTTTTTAATATTGTCCATTGGTTGGCTTACTTGGTCTGCTGTATCTCCAACTTGTTTAGCTGGAGTGAAAAAATCAGTAATTGCTTTTTTAACCTTATCAAAACACTCTTTCAAATTATCTAAATGAGGTTTTAAAGGTTCAAATGCTTTTACTAGAGTATCTATATTTGTTTTAATGTTTCCAGCTAATATATCCTTTAATTCATTAAATTTATCTTTTATTGAAGTTATTGACTCTTTAAATTTATTCTTAAAATTTACTCCAGAATCCTCTAAAACCTTTAGTGCAGGCTTAACATCATTTAATATTTTATTTTGTAACTCTGTAAATTTAGATTTTCCAGATTCAACTCCTTGACTTATAGAATCTGTCATAGGTTTAATAAAAGTTTTAAAATCACTAAATGAACCCTTTAGATTTGCTACTGTTTGTTTTAATCCTCCTGTGTTTGGTGTAGATTTTCCAGCTGCATCTGCTGCTTTACTTCCTGGGATATTTATATTTGTCTTTGTAGCAATTTTAGCAGTTGCCTCTATTGGATTTTCTAATGTTGTTCTTAAATCCCTCCACTTATCTGTAAGCCATTTAGCTTTATCTTTGAATAAACTGTCAGCTATATCAGCTATAGCTTGTATAGGAGCAGTTACAAAATCTATGAATCCTTTCCAAATTGATTTTATAATTTTAGTTCCACCATCAAATATTTGCTTAACTCCATTCATCATCTTTTTACTATCGCCTGTGACAATACCCTATAATTAAATCAAATATTCCATTTAATACACCAGTTATAGTATCAACCACAGATTTAAAGGCAGTTGCTAGAGTAGATAAAACTACAACTAACTTTGCTATATGAAAACCTATTACACCAATTAAAACAGGTCCTAGTACCTTCATTATTACACTTCCTAAGTTTAAAATAGATGCAAATAGTGGACCAAATGCTGATAACAACTCTTTAAATTTCTCTCCTAGCTGTTTAAGTGCAGGCATACAAAAATTTACTATAGGCTTTGCGAATTCTGTAAATGATTTTACTAATGAATTAACCTTATTTCTAAATACTTCAGATTTAGCATAAGCAACAGTAAATGCTACTGACAGTGCAATTACAGCTGTTATAGTCCATCCTATAGGACCCATTACGGATAAAAATACTGCACTTAATGGTTTCATACCAATCATAAAAGCTCTGAAAGCAACTTTTGCTCTTAGTATTATTGGAACGAAGAAACCAAAGACTCCTATAACCTTTGAAACAATTAAAGATACTGCACCTATAGTTAATAAAAGCACTCCAAATGCTCCAAACGAAAGCATTACATTAGTTATAACTCTTTTTATTGGTTCACTTAGATTATTGAACCAAACTGTCATTTTAGTTAAATTATCAACTACAGATGCTATTGCTGGCTTTAGTTGGTAGTAAATAGTAATTCCAGTTTCTTCAAGGGCTGATTTTAAGGTCGCAAGTCCACCCTTAGTATTATCCTTCATTACATCAGACATTGTTTTTAAGGCACCCTTTGAATTATCTATTTTTTTCTTTAAGCTATCATACTCATTTCCAACCCCATCAAGTAACTTTTGTAACGTTTTTAATTGAGTTTTTCCTCCTATGGATGCTAAGTAATAATTTTTCTGTTTATCAGTCATATCTTTTGTTTTATTTGCAACTTCTTTAAGTACATTTGACATACCTTTAAATTTACCCTGGTTATCAAATGCACTTACACCTAGTTTTTTCATTGCTTTACCTGCTTGGCCTGCACCTGTTGTAAGATTTATCATGATTGAGTTTAAAGCATGACCTGCATCTGTGCCCTTAACTCCTCTATTTGCAAGTATACCCATGATAGCAGTTGCCTCAGATAACGGAACTTTTAAATTACTAAATGTACCACCTGCAACATTAAAAGCTTCCATTAACTGTTGTATATTTGTATTCGATTTAGTAGATGCATTTGCAACTTTATCTAAATACTCACTTAATCCAGCACCAGCTAGTACTTTGCCACTTTTACTGAACTTATCAACCTCTAAACACATAGAACTCATACTATCAGTTACTAAGTCTGATGCTAGACCAAGGTCCATAGAGGCTGCCTCTGATAAGTTAAGTACTGGCATTAAAGCATGCATTGACTTTTGAACATCCCATCCAGCAAGCCCCATATACTGAAGTGCATTAGCAGAATCAGCAGCAGTTTTAGTTGTAGCTTTTCCAGCATCCCTAGCCGCCTTAGACATCGCTTCAAAATCTCCTGGTTTTAGAGAATTTCCAAATGTAGCCTTAACTTGAGACATAGCACTTTCGAATTCTGTTCCAACTTTAGTTGCTGCTGCAAATGCACCACCAACTCCAGCAGTAATAAGACCTCCTGCTTTTAAAGCACTGGTTCCAACACTTTTTAAATTACTTTGGACATTATTTAATGATCTTGATGCTTGGGAAGATGAATCATGTAGAGCTCTAGTATTTGCTGCTACTCTCCTTAAGGTTGAACTTGCTTCATCTCTCATTTTTATTATTGCTTGTAGGACTTTTGTATTAGAACTCATATACTAAAACAACCTCCCAGCACCAGATTTTATTTCTTCTCTTTTTTCATCCAGCTCTTGATCTATAAAAACACTAACAATTTCTTTTTCACCTCTTAGCATACGATAAGAAACGGATGGCATTATACCTTTGTACTTAAATAATAAGTACATTAAGTTAACTTCTCCATCCGTTTTAATTAGTTTTTTATTTCTTTATTTTTTTCCTTCTGTCTTTTTTTATCTCCCTCAGCATCTATTCCATTTACTTTATTAACTTCTTCATATAATTTATCTATTTCTCCGCTAAGTAGTAGCTTTTTAACCAGTTCTTTAGGTGTAATTGCACTAAATTTTTTAACTAATTCCATATTGCTAAATATTGAGCATGATTCTAATATTGTATTTACTTTAAGTTCATATATGTTAATGTTTTCTACATCTCCGCTATTAACATTCATTGAGTTCATTCTTATTTCGTCAAAACGTTCTGGATCAATAGCCTTGCACTCTATCTCTAAAGCATCATCTAGTTTTTTACAATATAATTCAAATGCGCTAGATGGCATTTTCAATTTACCTGCATCCATATTTAATAATTTTTCTACTGTATTCATATAATAAAATCCTCCTATTTTTCTTTTATTTTATCTAAGTATTCAAAGCCTTCAAATGTGAATGGTACTTCTATTTCTCCAACTTTCGCAGCTTCCCAATCAGCCAAAGTTAAGTCGTCAAACATACATCCATAAAGTGCAATTCTTTCAGAACCATATGAATCTGGATCTTGCAATTTACTTATTATAGTTACTTTAAACTCTTTACCTTCATTTAACATTTTTTCGACATACTCGCCAAATAAGGTACTTATCTTATAAAGAGTTATAGATCCTTTTCCAGTTGCACCAATCATTTTATATGTGGTCATTATTTGACCACATAATTTTATTTCTTCTTTATCTATATCAACCTTGGCTTCCATCCCTTTTGTTGATGTAAGCTGATTATTATCTAGCCAACACTCTCCAAAAGTACCAGATATTATTCTTTTTGCATCTATTTTAGCTTTCAAATTTTAACCTCCAAACTACATAGAGATGTCTAAATATACATCTTCCATTGCATCTATTAATTTAATTCTTGCTTTTAAAAATACAAGCGTGTCAGTATTGTATTCTTTTATCTGTTGTTCTTCCATATTAGATATATCTATATTTTGTTTTTTTAGCCATGCTCTTTGAGCATCTAAATTAATTTCTACAGTTGAACCTTCATCAATTAAACCTTCTTTTTCTAATTCTTGAAGATATAATTGTATTGCAACAATAAGTAAACACTTATTATCATAAGTGTTTGGTGTTTTTCCTATATAATTTTTTACAATTATCTTTTTAATATCATTGTGGATTTGATCTAGTGTATCAACTAGCTTAATCTTTTTGAATATATCACCTTTTGAATCAGTAGTTGTTGTAAAGGATGTAACTCCTCTAGCGATTACTATAGCTCCACTTTCTTTTATCAAAATTAACTCTCCATTATTTATCCTTGTATTTGCTTCAACTCTTGTTAATTTAGGTATATTAGTAACTTCTGGTATTTCTGCATATGTTACAGATTGAGTTGATGGAGTTCCTGCAATAAAACCTGCTATTCTTGGTAGAAATTCATTTGAAGTATATTTTTTACCTTCTACTTCAATGTCAGTTGCTGTAAAGTTTATTATACCTTCATAATCTGCTGAATTACTTGCAGTAATAGCTTTAACCTTTATTTTATTATCTTCCCTCATTTTATTAATCCATGCCTTAATTTTAGGTAAATCTCCTTCTTCCTCATCTGGCATACAAAGATAATTAAACTCACAAGTTTCAAGAAAATCTAGTGCATCATCTATTAATTCATCTGTATCTAATGTATAAACTAATATTTTGTTTGGAGGATACACATTTCCCTTCATAGCCATTTTTATATAATCTAAATTAACAGCAGAATAATTTTCTGGAATATCCTCTATTTCTTTTATCTCAACTAACCCTATATTCTTTGTATCTTTTAAAATAAGTGCTACAATACCTCCAGAACGTTTAACAAAAGTTTTTCCTGCCTGGATAAAAGAAATATTAATTTCTGGTAAACCCATTTAATCACTTCCTATCTTTAAATCTACACTTTTCATTGTTTCATATGTTTCTTTACTAAAGTAAATCTCTTCAAAATAAGATACAGTCATTAGAAAAGTTAGTTTATACCCTATAGGATCTTTTACAATTGATGGAGATATATTTTCTATAGTTAAACTCCTATCTTTAACTCTAATGTTTCTATTAAATATTTTTTCTAATCTACTTTGTATGTCATATAGATTTAATTTATTTTTTCTAGCCTTTTGGTAATATTCAATATCTATGAATATCTTTTTAACATCTAAAATGTTATTTGCAATATTATTAGAAATAGGTAAAAGTTGCACAAAAAAACAAGCCTCCTTAAAGCCTTGTATATTATCCTCATTAATAAAAATATCTATATTCATAAACTCATTTTCTATTCTTTCATTAACTGCTATTATAATGTCTTTGTTTGTAAGCAACTAATCACCTACCAATCAAATAAATTTGCTTTTGCACTTGTCATATTTTCTTTTGTTTTTTCAATTCCCTTTTCAACCATAAAAGAACCAGGAACAATGCCACCATTTTTAGTTGCATGGCCATCATTTACTAAAGTTGCATATTCAACCTTGTCTTCAACAATATAAGTATCATATTCTGGTTGACTTTCTTCCCATCCATTTTTTAACTTTTCAGTTCTCACAAGTGTTTCATCTCTTATATTTTCTGCTAATTCCTTGCCAGTTTTATTTGTAAACTTCTTAATTTTTCTATTAAAATTTGATGCATTTAACTTTAAATCTAAGGCTAATGCTTCAAAAACTCCTAAATTATCTATTCCCATTATATTCTCTCCAATTCTGTAATAGGTATTTCCATATGGCTTTGATATATATTTGCCTTAGAAACCTTAAATACAGCTTCTTCTCCGTGATTATAGGTTGCATTTATAGTATCACCTATTTTTATATCTACTTCTGGTCTGCAAAATAGCTTTCTATTTACGACTATAGCTCCAATATCGCCACTTACAAGGGCTTCTTCTTTCCTTGAAATTGCACAAGGGATATTTTCAGCTATAACAACATTACTAAAATCATTAGAATATGTTTCTTCATTCCAGCCTTTTGACTTTCTGATGATAGTCATTTTATCAAAATATGTCATTTCTAATATATCTGCCTCTGTCACTTAATCACCTCTTAGTACATACTAACAATGCAAAACGGACTAAGAAACTTTTTATCAACATCAGTTAAAAAAGATGATGAACTTATCTTATTTATATAAAGAATTATTAATTTGTCATACCTATCATTTTCTATTCCTAAAACTAACTTAATGTTATCAAGCATTGTGCTCATCTAATATTTCAACTAATTCTTCTTTAGTTTTAGTTGAATATCCCTTTATATTCTTACCTTTAGCAATTTCCATAAGTTCTGGTTTAGATAGATTAAATAAATCATTAGAGATTGGTTTAATTTTTTCGATTTTTTCTTCTTTTCTCTCAATATTCTCTTCAGTCACTTCTTCTAAATATATTTTAAATCCCTTTGATACTAGATTATTACTTTCATATTCATTATTAGCAAGTCTAATAACATTACCTTTTTTTAATACAAACATTTATTTCACCTCTACTCTTGAGCAGTTTTTGCTTGTTTTACACATGCTCTACAAAGTTTTATTGGTTCATCTAATAACCATAAATCATGATACTTTCTATAATCTATTTTATAAGCATCAGCTGATTGATTTTGATCTGGAGTAAATATTCTTGGTTTATCTGTCTTAGATATTGCAATTGGAGCAGATGATGGAGTTATTAACCAGTTTATATCTAGTGCTTTTGGTCCTTCTTTAAAACCTCCTGCTGTCTGACCAGATGTTTTTCCATCCATGAATATATATTCTGTTTTCATTCTTTTTGATGGAACTTTTATTATAGGTACATTGTCTATAGATTTTACAATTCTTTTTATATCCCCATCACCAAATTCAATATCATCAAGTTGAGTAGACTGTTCTAATATACTTGCTACTATACTAGACATACTAATGATAAGAGGTATATTGATGCTATCTGATATTTTAATTCACTTAAAATACTTGCAGCAGAGGCTTCGTAAGAATATTTTACACGTTCATCAGCCTTAGAAACTTCTGAAAATATTTTTGAGTATCTATATGCATCTATTTCTGGTATAACATGTTGTTTTTGGAATAATCCCATTACAGAAGATGCGTTTACAACGAAGTTCGTTTCATTTACATCCATCGAATCAAGCATAAACTCTCTACTTCTATCCATTTCCATTCTTCTAGTCTCATACTCAAGTGTTATTGCCCCTGGAGCATATCCTTTAGATCTATCATAATCTCCTAAACCATCCATAGAAACTTTAGGAATCTTTACTTCTCTACCTCCATCATATATAACTTGACCAGAGTTTCTTTCCATCCATCCAGTAGTTGAACCTACCACTATTTGTGAATCTAATTCTTGTTGAAAAAGCGTTACATATTGTAATACATTAGCCATTTATAAAATCATCCTCCTTTTATTTTAGAAACTATTTAATCCTTGTTTTATCTGATTTCTAATCTCTGATAATTCATTAATACCTTCTTTTCCAGGTGGTGTGTATGAACCATCTTTAATCCTTTCATCTACTCCAGATTGGATATATTTTTTCATTGAGTTTTCAAATATATCTATATTTGCAATTGTTTTTTCATCATCATCAGATAGTAGATATTCAATTAAGTTTGTAGGTATTTTCTTTTCAACTAAAATATCCTTATATTTAGAAATCATTTCTGTATGTCTTTTTTCTTTCTCTAATCTATCTAGTTTTTCATTTAATTCTCTTATAGCCTTTTGCTCATCTGTTTCATTTGTAGAAGTTCTTTTTAGAACCTCAGCATTTATCAGTGTTTGCATATCATTTTTCTTGAAATGCTCTAACCTTTCACTATAATAGTTATTGTTTTCTTTATCCATAAAAGACTTAAAGTTTGAATCACTTAAAATTAAGGCTTTAAACTCATCTATTGTAGGACTTTTAGGTTCTTTTGCCTTAAACAATTCTAACTTCTCTAATAAAGAATCTATCTCTGATTCATCTTCTATATTTTGTAATAGTTCTATCATTTCTCTTTTCTGCATAATCTTCTCCTTTTTATAAATTTGGGCATAGTAAATACACATATCAAATCAATCTGTGTTAGATAACAGGTATATATTCACATCTACAAAAACAATGTTGTGGTAATGATGGTCTTGGTTCATTTACATAGAATGTCAAACCATTATAAATACTACAATCACTACATGTATGGGAATCTAAATCAGCACAATACATTACTTTTATAATACCTTGTGTTTTGAAAAAATACTCATTTACTTCACTTTGGCACCTAGATACTTCATATTCTACTAATCTCCTTGTCTGACTTGCTCCAGTTGAATACTTATCTCTTATTGCTTTTTCTATCTTATTTACAGAAGTTTTTCCATTTAGAAAACTCTTTATTTCTTTTTTTAATGACTCTTCTATTCCTTTTTTATTTTTCCAAATCCTGTCACTCCAATGTTTCCCATCAACCTTATTATTCACTATCTTATTTATAACTTTATTGTTCATATTACTAATATCTTTTATCTTCAGTATTACTCCTAATAAAATTATCAAATTTGAATATTTATTCTTAGATGAATCAGATAAAATAGTTTCTATATCCTTGACTTCTTCATCATAATTATTAGAATACTCATTTATAATTTTATTAAGTTTTGACCTTAGATTTTTCTTATCTTTATTATTAATATTTAAGTATTCATTAATAATATCGTGTGTTAGCAATATCTTTGCTATTTCTAATAGAAGTTTATCCCTATTTTCTCTTTGATACTTATAAAATGGTTTTATCCTATTTTCAGCAGATTTATATATATCTTCAGTCAATTTAGTTATAATCTTTTGATTCATCTAATAAAATTTCTCCCTCCGAAACTATTTCCTGCTCTTTTTTAGCCTTTTCCATTTCAGCATGGGGATTATCAATGAAACTTAGTTGAGATAATCCAGTTTCAGTAGATAATTTATCTCCAAGTTGGCTTAATATATTTGCTACAACTAAATCATCACGTGGTATCTTAGGGGTGAATTTAGCCTTAATATCTTTATAATCATAGTCAAAACCATATTTTTTATTAAGCCAAATGCATAATAATTTGTACCTATTAAATAAAGTATCTGCAATACTATCATTATTTTGGCTACAAATCCACTCTGTACTGATTAATCTTGCTATAACTGCTAGACTTGATGTATTACTTTGCATTTTTTCATTGTGATTTATATGAGATGTAATTTCATACATATTTTCTTTTATTGAAGATAGTGTATTTTGAACAAATGTATCATTCATATCTTTAATAAGCCACTCTATTTTCCCATCTCCATTAACTTGAAGTATTCCAAGTTCCTTCATCCTTGGCAAATCATCTTCTTTAATATTACATCCAGAGAATGTTAAATAAGCATTTCTAAAATCACTAATTTCATTACTTATATCACTTAAATTAGTTTCATAAGCATCTTGTAACCCTTTTATATCATTAAATATTGTATTTTTTCCTAGTTCTTCACTTCTTTTGCAAATTGATATCGGAATATTACCATCAAATATATTATTTACTGTAGGATTTTCTATCTCTTTAAAGTTTGAATCAAAATGATAGATGTATTCTTTATCATATACATCTATATAAATATCATCTTTAAAATCCTTTTTAAATTCTCTTAAAAAATAGATGGTCTCTCCATCTTCATTTTCATAATGGCAGCCATCTGTTGGTTTTATTATTCTTACTTTCATTTCATTATTTTTTACATAGTAAAGTTCATAGCAAAATCCAAATAGTAGTGTATATCTCAATAAATCTGAGTCATGCTTTTTACTCCAATGGCAAGTATAGTATTCTAAATCATTTATAATCTTCTCATCACCCAATCTACTTGTATAGGTAATCTTATTTGCAAGAGAATAAGCGACTTCTTCATTAATAAATTTTTTTAAGAAATTAGTGTTTATCTTATTATTAGACCTCTTGGTAACCATTTTATAGTTACTAATAGCATCCGTTTCACCTTTATAATACTTATACATAGTGTTGTATTCTTGCTTTTTTAAACTCCAGTCATCATATATTTCTTTCAATAAACTTAAAGCTATTTCCACTTAATGTATCACCTCCATACAATCAAAGACCTAAATTTCTTCTATCTAATAGTGTAATACTTTCATTTACTTTAATATTAAAAATCCTATTTATAAATTCTGCTGATATATCTGGAGCATCATCATGTAGAGAGTATTTTTGTCCTGTAAAATCAAGGATTTGTTGTATAAATTCCTTATCTTCTTCTGCAAAAATCATTTGACCTTTATTTAAAACAGGTATTAAGGTAGAGATTTTATCATCTTTATTTTTCTTTTGGTGCTCATTAATGATTTCTATATCTCTGTAGTAAAGAACATCATCATCTTTTATTTTAAGTTCTAATTGATTAGCATCTGCACCATTAAAGGTATTTTTTTCTATATAAACATGTGTTATATCTGGATACACTTTTAATAGATAAATCATATGGTCTATATATTTATCAAAATCAGTTCTAGCATTTATTTTGGCTAGTTCTGCCAATCTTCCATATAGTAAACCATTTTCTGATTCACTTCCAACAAGAAAAGCACTATAGTCATGTTTAGACCCACCTGCAGATGCTGGGTCACATAATAGCATTGTCTTTTTGAATGTATGAGTTTCTATACATTCTCTAGATTCGGTTCTGATTGTTTTAAACCATTTCTCACCTATTGAATTTACATCATTTTGGACCTCTTGTTTAAAAGATGTTGGATTTTCATAGTAACTTAGAGCCATATCTAAAGAGTCCCAAAAACTTGGCCATAATATAGGGAATTTCATTTCTTTTTTATTTTCCCAGTAAAATTCTTTAGCATCTTCAAGATGATTTGTGTTTTTGAAATCAAATAAGATCTCTTTGAACTTAAGCCATAATCCAGAATTAAATAATTCATCTACATTATCAACTAAAACTCCTTTTTCACATTTAAACTTCCAAGTTGGTAAATTTTTTAGTCTACTATAGAAACATTCTTTATGTTGCAAGGTTCCTAATGCTATAAAGGTTGTTCCTCTTTTTATAGTTTTACCATTTCTGATAACTGGTTTTTGTGCAGCATACTTTACATCATCAGAAAATCTTTTAAATTTTTTCTCTCTAGCATCTTCTGTTCTAACATTTTCTTCTGATTGATAATCATCAAGTATGATAAGATCTGGATGGTTATTATTGTATTTTCTTCCTCTCATTGGTGATGAAGATGATATTGCTTCAATAAAAGTTTTATTTGTTAGCTCTAGTTGAGTACTATTACAAATGTATTTTCTATCATTATCATTTAAAAGAACTCCAAATGCTTTTTTAATATACTCATTTTCAAGTAATGCATTTTTTATATCCTTTACGAATTTTTCTGCTGTAGATCCTATATCAGAGCAAATTAAAGTATATGTCTTATGTTTATAACAATGTGACCATACAGTTGTCGCTAAATCTCCAAATGCACTTTTACCTGTCCCTCTTGGATAAATTCTCCCTAATTGCTGTGAACCATCTCCAATTATAGATTCTTGTATGTCTTCCCATAACTCATGATGAACTTTAGCTATAGGAGCAGCAGCATTATCTTCTTTTGGTAAATATGTGTCTTGCATAAAATACATACAGAAAAATTCTAGATTTATCTTTCCAAGTTGATAAGCAAGCCCATTAACTCCCCAAAGATTGTTTGAATTAGCTTTTATAATCTCATTTGCTTCTTTTTCAGCATCTTTTATAGATGCTCCATTTCTTATAAAAGTCTTTGCTAGATAACTAAATATTAATTGTATATTTCTTTCTAAATTATCCACTCGTATTTACTTCCTCTTACTTCTTCTATTTTTTTAGGTTCAGCGAGCAATGCAATTAATAAAATAAGCAATGTAAATTTTTCTTTAATAAAATCACCCTCTTTGAAATACATCTCTGGTTTTTAAATTTTGCTAGAAAATTTCTAGAACTCATTTTCTATAAAAAATACTTTTTACGAAATAGAAGGATACCCCCCTATACTGAAAAACAGTTATTTACAATTATTTCAGACATAATTAAAGGGCATAATTCTATGAATTTGCCCCACTAAAATTAACTTAAGCATATATTTGCTCTTCCTAGTTACTCTCATAGCTCTTTATTAATCTATCTAATGTTGGTCTACTTACTCCCAATTCTTTAGCCAATTGAGTCTTATTAAGTTCTCTAGTCTTGTATCTATCATAATAACTACCAAAGTTGTCTATCTTAACTTCTTTACGACCCTTGTATTTGCCCTGCTCTTTAGCTATAGCTATACCTTCTCTTTGTCTTTCTAGCATGTTTGTTCTCTCAAACTCATATATTGCACCAAGCATTGTAAGCATAAGTTTTCCTGTAGGTGTACTTGTATCTAAATTTTCTTTATCACTAATTAACTTTACATGTTTCTTTTCTAAGAGCTCAACTATTTCTAATAAGTCTTTAGTACTTCTAGCAAGTCTACTAAAATCATGTACAATTATTGTATCTCCTTCTCTTACAAAATCTAACATTGCATTTAGTTGTGATCTTTTAGTATCTTTGGCACTTATTTTCTCCTGATATATTTTTTCTACATTATGCTTTTTCATTGTAACTAATTGTCTATCTTCATTTTGTTCTGCTGTTGAAACTCTCATATAACCTACTACCATATTTGACCCCTCCACCTATATTTGCTCTATAAACAATATTATAGCATAAATGTAAAATTATAGTCAAAGACTTATCGTGCTTTTTGTAAATTAATTGTGTTTTTAATTTTATTTTTACATCAAAATAGATATTTTACAATGTAAATTTGCACCATGCTTTATTTTTACAATAAATATTTGTAAAGTGGTAGTTTTTTTAATCAAAATTAATGAGTATTAAGTATTACTTTTTTGTTCTTATTCTTATCTTAGCTATGGCTGCTTCTATTTCTGTTTCACCAATTTCCATACCATTGCCACTATCTTCTTGTATAACTGTATTTGTAGGATTACCATAAATACGATTTATAAGATATTGATTGGCAGCTAACATAACTCTCTTATCACTATTATCTTTGGCCAGTACCTTAATATTATTGACATAGGACTCTATATCTTTTAATATTATTGAATTTCCCTAGCTTGCCAGCTCTTGCTTACGCCTGTCCATTTCTTTCCTAACATGTTCCCTATTCATCCAGTTATAAACAGTCTGTCTACTAATACCAATTAAGTTAGCAGCATCTGTCACATTAAAGCCTGAAATCAAGAGAGATACTAACTTTGATTCTTCTTGGTTTAATTCTTCTAATCTTCTATATCCTGTACTAACTATCTCAACATCTTTTTCACTCAAGAAATCACTCCTTTACTTGATATTTAATTAAATACACATTTACTTTAATGCCTCAAAAAATGTCCTTTAATAGTGTTTTTCAGACTTCTTAATAAATCTATTCTATTCTTTGGAAATTCTATTATTAAAGGCCTTTACACTTTTGTAATGTCCTATTGCTGAAAAACGTAACATATGAAATTTAAAGCCAATTTATAATAATTCTAATCTCTTTTTCTTTTCTTTAGTTTATTAGTAAATTTAGTTATTGCTTTTACTTCTTCTTCTTTATCTATTCCAATATATCTTCTTGTTACTTCTATAGTCTTATGACCTAATATCTTTCTTATAAGTTCTAAAGCATAAGTCTTATTCTCTTCTTCATCATAAATATGTCTTGCAAATGTCTTTCTTAAAGAGTGTGTTGCAACATTTTCTTTTATGCCTACCTTTTTTGCTGCTCCTTTTATTATTCTTCCTGCTTGTCTTGTTTGAATAGGCCTATTAAACTTCTTTCTCTTACCACTTTTAAATAAGAATTCTTCTCCTGGTTTATCTTGAGTATAGTTTTCTATAGCCCCCTTTATTACATCAGATAGGAAAACCTCTCTATCATAGTCCCTTTTTTCCTCTATAACTCTAATCCAATCCTTAGATACTCTTATCTTCTTCCCTTTTTTATCTAACTTTACATCTGTTACATCTGCAACTTTAAGTGCTAATATATCCCCTATTCTAAGTCCAGTACACATTCCAAAGAGGGCTAACAAATAGTTTCTTTCGTTCCATTCCTCTAGAAAATTCAAGAGTCTAAATACATCCTCTATATCTTTTATGGGATTAACTTTTTGTCCACTATGTGCTTCCATTCATTAAAAACACTCCTTATTACCATAATAATTTTTCCTTTGTCTCTCTTGTACTAACATCTTTAAATCTTCATCTACATTAGCAAAAGAATCTGTAATTATAGAGGTTATATCATTTGTGGTATATCTTCTTTCCTTTGAATAAGTGCTAGTCTTTATTCTAAATCCTAAGTCATTTACAGTTCTAGTTACTTTTACTACATTTTCTAACTGTAAATATAACTTAAATGTAACTAACTCAACATGATCAGACTCATCAATTATACTTTCTTCTAAAAGTTTTAAATATAAGTCTAACTTATCAATCTTAGAATTATAGTTTCTCTTAACCTTCTTTTTTAGTTTCAAGAGTTTTTCTTGCTTTTTCTTTATAAAGTCTAAAGAACATTCTCTTCCATACATACCAGGAGTCTCTTTCATTACATGGTCATAATATTTTAGATTATCTGGTACATATGCAGCACTTAAAACTTCTTCTGTTATATCTCGCTTGATTTTAAAACACCTCTCTTAAAAACACTTATTTTATTGCATAAAAAAATACCATCTATTATAGATAGCATTAAATTATCTCTATTAACTCTTTAATTTTCCTATATATCTCTTTATAGTTCATATCTTCATCTATTAACTTAGGCAACTTCATAGAAATGACTCTTTCAAGTGCTTGTATATCAAACAATTCACTTTGATTTAATTCATCTCTTTTTACATCTTTTGGTACTCCTAGTTTTTTTCTTACAAGTTCAGTGAAATGTTTATAATACATCTGAGACTTATTGCTCCCTTGACTAATAGCATAATAAACAAACTCTTGAATTTCATCTGTGAAGTCTTTTCTTACTTTTTTACCTTCTGTTCTTATGCTTATCCATTCTTGGTCTTTTTCTGTGGCAATGTAATAACCATGTATTCTAATTTGTTTAAGAGTTTTAGAAACCCACTTTGTAAATAGTTTTGCTTCTGCTTTATTACTTCTAAATGACATACTATATACTGCTTCTTCTGTCACAAACACTTCTCCACGATTATTCAACTTAACTTTAAAATTTCGGTTGTCGGAAACTCCGACATCTGAATTCTTAAATTTCTTTTTATATTCTCTATCTATATTTCTTAATGTGTCATGAATATTTACTATTCCTAGTTCCTCTCCTATATCTCCAGCATGAAACCAAACTTCTTCTCCGCTCTTGGACCATATCATCCTTATATTTTTCTCTTGCAAAACTTTCAACATACTACTACCTCCTAATCTAATAATTGAATTTTTGTATAAAAAAAGACCCAGAATATAAATTCCAAGCCATTTTTTATTAAATATATTTTTTCATAATACAATCTTATCATGATTAAAAGACATAAATCGTACACAAATCGGTCATAAATCGTACATAAATCGTCTACAAAAAAGACATTATTTACATTTAAATCTATATAACTAAATTAAGAGCATACTTTACAATATGCTCTTAGGAAAGATATTTCTTGTTTATAGATTATAATATTTCTCTAGAATTTTTATTTTTATAATTTCAAAAATAAAAATTAGAATCACAGTTATTATCATATTTCTTGTACTATTTTCTATAATATTATAACTAAACAATGCAAAAACAATGATTAATAAAATTACATTTATAGAGCCAGAAATTAAGAATGCCTTTTTCTTATTATTCATATATTCCCTCCTAGTTATTTGCTAGTTTTATACCATCTCCTACTCTTTCAGTATACACAACTTTTTTAAAGTTAGATGAGCTATAAAAATATGTAACATATTCATATCTGTATGGAACAGGAACATTAGCATGACTATTTCTAATGTCAGTTATTTGTCTTCTATAGTATGTTTTTGTATATACGCCTCCATATTTAGTAATATCATATACTTTTTCTCTATAAATACTCTCAGCTAAACCTAATAAAAAAGATGACCCTCCAGAAAGATAACCTAATCCCCATTGAATAGTTTGGATAATTCTTTCTCTTGTATAAGGAGAACTTAGTTTACGTGATTTTTGACCTATATATTTAACATTTTTCCAACTACCAGGTGTAACTTTTGTTGAAACATAAGTGTTATTGCCTTTTTTATCTACAATCATTTCATTTTCATTACTATCAATAATAGTAAATTCATTTTCATCAACAAGTTCTTGTTTGTATTCATTTTCTTCAAAAGTAGATGCATAAACCAAATTATATCCACTAGACAAAACAAAAATTCCTGCCATTAAAAAACTTATTATTTTTTTCTTTAACATAATATTTTACCACCTTTACTTAAATATTTATTCTACAAACACTGCCATATAACCTGTTAGTTATATTAAAAATAATCTTTTTATATAACTTCATAATCAAACCTTGTCTTATTTCATAATATTTTTATTTAATATCATATAATTTGTCCCTCCTTATAAGTCTATTTATATATACAACGCATAATAAAAGAGATTTTGGACAAAATAAAAATCTTTTTTTATTTTAAGAATGAAAAATAACAAAACCCTCTAGGAAAACTCAATTAAGAGCAATCCATAGAGGGCTTATTATTATATTATATATCTATATACATCTTTTATTTTATATGCTATCAATTTAACTTATTTCAAGCATCTTCAAGTACTTTTCATTAACTTTATATACATTCTTTTCTCTTGATAAAAGCTCTATCTCTTCAAAATATGTGCTTCTGTTGCTGATAGAATAATGACATTTTCAAATGACTCTTCTCTCAACACACTCTCTAGAGACTTCCTATAGTTCATATTACTCATTTCATTTATAGATTGTATTATAGACTTTAACATTAATTATATAAATACAGTTAAATTATGTCCTTTTACAATGTTTTATTTACTCTTTCATTTTGACTCATATTTGCAAGCTCTTTAACTCTTTTTACATCTAATCCTAATTTTTCAGCTATATTTGTTCCATATTCTTCATTAGCTTTATAGAAAAGAGCTGTTTGGCGATATTGAAGATTTTCTCTAGCATTACCCAAATGATTAGATATATTATTTATAAGATTAGATTTCTGTTCTTCACTTAAAACTCTTGAATACAATTCTCCTGCTTGTATAAAATCTACATCTTCTGAAGGCCTAGCATGTCTATCAAGTATAGCTTGAACTTCTATTTGAGGAGGTGCAAATGAAATATCTGGTTTAGGCGCACCATTTACAGTGTTTGGATAATAATTAGGTAAACTTCCACCATTCCCATCTATATTCATAGCTCCATCACGTTGATTAGTATTTGCTTTAGAATTTTTTGGAGAATTAACTTCTATTTGATGATGATTAGCACCTAATCTATATCTATGAGCATCTTCATATGCAAAAATTCTTCCTTGTAATAATTTATCTGGAGAAACTCCTATTCCTGGAACTAATGCACTTGGTGCAAAAGCAGCCTGTTCAACTTCTGCAAAGTAATTTTCTGGATTTCTATTTAATGTCATTGTTCCAACTGGTATTAATGGAAAATCTGAGTGATACCAAACTTTAGTAACATCAAATGGGTCAAATTTATATTCCTTTGCTTGTTCTGGTGACATTATTTGGACATATAAATCCCAAATTGGAAAATTACCCTTTTCTATTGAATCAAATAAATCTTTAGTTGCATGGTTTGTATCTTTTCCTTTTACTTCTTCTGCCTCTTGAGATGTAAATGTCTTCCAACCTTGTCTTGTTTTAAAGTGATATTTCACCCAAACATATTCTCCATTATTGTTGTACCACATATATGTATGACTAGAATGACCATCCATATGTCTATAGTCCTGTGGAGTACCTCTATCAGAAAATAATATACTAACCTGATGTATTGACTCTGGAGTTAATGATAAAAAGTCCCAAAACATATTAGGGTCTGGTAAATTTGTTTGAGGATTTCTTTTTTGTGTATGTACGAAATCTGGAAATTTGATTGCATCACGTATAAAAAATACTGGTGTATTGTTACCAACTATATCATAGTTTCCTTCTTCTGTATAAAATTTGACTGCAAATCCTCTTGGATCACGTTCGGCATCCGCTGAACCTCTTTCACCACCTACAGTTGAAAATCTTGCGAATACCTCCGTTTTTTTCCCAACTTCAGATAGGAAATCTGCTCTAGTATATTTAGATAAATCATTTGTAACTTCAAAATATCCTCCTGCGCCTGCTCCTTTTGCATGAACAACCCTTTCTGGTATTCTTTCACGGTTAAAGTGAGCCAACTTTTCTACAAGATGAATATCTTGTAACATAGTATATCCTTCTTTTTTTGATGTAGTGATAGATGCATTATCCTCACTTACAGGAATTCCATAACTTGTTGTCAAAATATTTTTATTTTTCATGCAACTCATCTCCTTATTTAAAATATAAATATATTTATATTATATATTGTTGAGATTTAAATACTTTTCAGCAATATCAATATTAATAATGATTACTATTTCTTTTATAGTTCCATAATATTCCATTTGATTATAATTGTCAAATTAAATTTTTAATTCACAAATTCATTTGTATTTTTATTATTTTTTATAAAATATCTATATAAATCAAAGTTTTTTAAGACTTTCTATGAATATGTTATACGTTTAAATCTGTTATAAATAGCATAAAAAAATGAATCCTCTATTATAAGGATTCATTTCTTTATTAAAATATTTTTTGATAAATTTTTAATTTATATCAAGCATTTTCAAGTACTTCTCATTAACTTTATATACATCCTTTTCTCTTGATAAAATCTCTATTTCTTCAAGATTATTAAACACTTCCATCAACTGGTCAACTAATTCAATCTCCTTTATTCCAGCCTTTAAGTATCTACTTTTATTCTTTTTAATATAGTTTTCCAATGTCATAGAATATCTATCTTTATTACAGATATATTTTAATATATGTTCTTCTGTTGCTGATAGAGTTATATCATTTTCAAATAACTCTTCTTTCAACACACTCTCTAAAGACTTCCTATCATGCATGTCACGCATTTCATTAATAGATTGTATTATTGACTTTAGCATGAACTCTATAAATACAGTTAAATTATATCCCTTATTCTCTACATCAAGTATAGCCTTATAATACTTAGTTCTGTTTTTAGATATCATATATGATATTGAAAACTCTTTAAAGGTATCATATCCTTTATCAATCAAATATAGATATGATAAGGCTCTTGATGTTCTTCCATTGCCATCACTAAAAGGATGAACATATACAAAGTAGAAATGAATTATAGCACTTTTAATTAAATCGCTAACTTTGCTATTTTCCATAAAATCTATTAATTTACTCATAAAGTCATATATCTTCAAAGGATCAAGTCCTGTATGTATAATCTCACCTTTTGAATCACATACATATACTTTTTCAGTTCTATACTCATATTCTTCTGAATCCAAGCAGTTTTCACCCAATATATGATGTAAGTCATATATAAATTTGTGACTATACAATTTATCTAAGTTATCTAATCCATATTCTAAGGCTCTATGATTATTGTAAATCATATACTCACTTTTATTACTTGGTTTCATCTTCCCTCTAATTATAGATTTTGCAATCTTTCTAGTTGAAAAAGCACCTTCTATTACACTAGAATAATAAGATTCTAGTGCCAAATCGTTTTTATCTTCTATTATTTTAAATATCTTACTTGATGTTAATTTATCTATTTCATTTATTAAATTTAATATGTTTTCAGTTTCATGATAGTATAGTTCTTTGTTATCAAAACTATTTAGAGGAAGTACAATTCTATTTCCAGTAGAGTATTTATTTTTGTATTCTTCTATTGTCAGTTTAATCACCACCTTAGATTATCTTTATCTATTAATATTAACAAAAAGTATTAGTTTTTACACTATTTTTAAGTATTTATTATCTTTATATATCTTTTTAGAAGATTAAAGTAACAACATTTCTTACTTTGGTTGACCTCAGAAGTAACATACACTATCATTTATCTCATAAAAGGATGGGGGGATTTAACAAATGAAATTTAAAAGAAAAATATTATCATTAGGGATAGCTACTTCTATTTTCATATCTAGCACATCATTGGTCTTCGCTGCAAAGGATTTAAACTTTAAAATAGTAGCTCATAAAATACAAGGTGCAAATAAGTATGAAACAGCAGGCTTAATATCTGACAGAAGAAAGTACACTCAAGCAGTAATCATAAACACAGATAAAAGTCTTGCAGATGGACTAAGTGCAAGTGGTTTAGCTGGTGCTTCTAATTCACCAATATTACTTACTAAACAAGATTCTATACCAAAACCTACTCTTGAAAGATTGAATAAATTTAAAAAAATCTATTTAATAGGTGGAGTTAATTCTATAAGTAAAAACGTAGAAAATACACTAAAAAACAAAAAAATAAAGGTTATTAGAATAGAAGGAAAAGATAGAATAGATACAAGTTATAATGTTGCAAAAGAGATAAGCAATCTAAAAAAGGTTGATGAAGTATATTTTACAAATGCTTACCAAGGAGAAGCGGACTCTATAAGTATCTCTCAAGTTGCAGTTAAATATAGAAATCCAATTATATTGACAAATGGAAAGAATGTGCCATTCAAAGTAGATGGAGTAAAAACATATGCTATTGGAGGAACAGCATCAATAAATGATTCTTTAGTAAACAGTACAAAAGCTACTAGAATTGGTGGTATTGATAGACTTGATACTAACGAAAAAATAGTAAAACATTTTTATAAAGATGAATTAGAACATCCAAATCAAATATGTATTGTAAATTCTGATAATTTAATAGATGCACTTTTATCTTCTACAATAAATAAGGAATATCCTATATTATTAGTAAATGAAACTAATGATAAATCATTAATTACTAGTGCTAATTTACCAATAATAATAGGTAATATAAAAAATGAAATTTTAGATCAATGTATAACACCAGATAACATGTTAACTAGTGAAACTAAAAGAAGTGATATTTCAAAAGCTTTAGATGCTATATATAAAGCAAAAGGTTCAAAAGCACATGAATATTGTTATGCATATAATTCTGGATTTGGAAATTATAAAAAAGTAGAAAATATAGATTTTCCATATTATGAATTTGAAATGATTAAAGTTAAGAATGTTAAACAAAGTGATTCTAGCACAGATAAAGCAGATACTTATACTGATAAGCATGAGAGTGTTAAAACAGTTGGAACTTTAATTGTAAACTCTGAGACATTAGAAGTATATGAGTATAACTTTGACACTAAACAGTTAACTAAAATATAATCAAAATTTAAAGATTCTATTTAAAGGTTTTAATTCCAAATCAAATTTTCAGCCACTCTTAACTATAATTTTAGAGTGGCTTTTTACTGTTTAAAAATAGCCTAAATAACAAAAATAAGTATTGTATAGAATATCATTTTCTATGTAAATATCTTTACTAAAATGTGATAAATGTAATTTTTAAATAAAATAATTATATAATGTCTAAAAGTTAACTTTTCATTCGTTATAATTATAAATACATCACAAAAAAGGAGGATTAATATGTTAAATAAGAAAAATATAAGTTTAATTATCTTAGTAATAGTTTTAAGTTTATTCACTGCTATATTTATTTTCAATAACAGAAATACAAATGATAAATTAAAAGAAGTGGCTAAGAACAATGAAAAAATAGTTCCTAAAAACTTAGAAGATTTAAGTATAGAACAATTAACAGAAATTAGAGATAAGGCTATTGATAAAAATTTAGAAGGTCTTAGAGAATTTGGAGAAGATTCAGTGAAAGAACGTAAAGATTCAATTTTAAATTTTGAATTTGGGTTAGTTGCTTTTGTTAATAAGAATTATAGTAACTTAACAGAAAAAGAGAAATTAATAAGACAAATCAATATTGTTGAGTATGAAAACTCTATAAACGAAATAATGGATCCTTCAGGTTCGTTCTTTGAATTAGCAAATCAAAGTTATGAAATTAATGAGTTCATGTTAAAAAACAAAAAAAATTATAAAGAATGGTCATATGAATATATAGAATTCCTAATTGATCATTTAGAAGAATTGTGCAAATTTATTGATTTTGATGTAAAAGATGTAATAGATATTATTGATCCTACAATAAAAACAGATCTTTCAGAGGAACAAAAGAAATCCTTGAATGATAAATTAAAGAAAATGTCTTCAAGTGATACTTTAAGTGAAGAAATTAAAAAGGAGATAAAAAACTGGGAAAACAATTTGAATAGTTTAAATATGAATAAAAATAATTCTAATTAACTGATAGTGTAAAATGTACATAATTATAAACAAAAATAGTGATGTCTCAAAATTGATTATTTTCTAATCTAAATATTTTAGGCCTATCCAAAAACATAAGATTATGGTCTAAAATTTCAAATTTTAGACCATAATCTAATTTATATTATACTGACTTAGACATTTAAAAGTTCCTTTAACGCACTCTTTCATGAAAGCACAAATTAGCCTACAGTATTTTCAGTGTAATTTAGTCCTCAATATCATCAAAAAATATAGTTTTTATAAATTCTCCAATTCTTACAGACTCTGATTTTTTTAAATCTTTAGGTATTTCTATTTTTACATTTACATTTGGTCTTATTGGATATTCTACAGTTATAAACTCTTTTTCATCTAATTTATCTTCTACAACTTCTCCAAGTGCTATTTGGATATCTTTATATCTATGAGTTAAATCTGCACAAGTTTTTGGTACTTTTAGTGAACTTCTTAAATCTAATGTTAAATTATTTCTTAAAAGTGGTTCTCCAATCCAGTTGACACCTCTTTGATGAGGATATCCTTCACCTGTAGCTTTAGTTTCATCATATCTATAGTCTGTTGATATTTCACCTATATAGACAAGATCTCCATGTGGAACAACTACAACATCTCCAATATTCATTCTATTTGCTATTATATCTAATGTTGATTTATCACTAGACATTGATCTAGGGTTTTTATAATTACGTTTATTAAGTATTTCTCCTATATCATTTATATCTTTACCTGATAAGTCCTCTACATAATCCCAACCAACTCCTATCAAATTGTTTGCTTTAAATTCTTTCATTCTATCAATATTATTTGGTAATGCTCTAAATAACCATGCTTTTTTCATATTTATATCCCCCTTAGTATTATTATCTATTCACATAATATCAAGTTTTACAGAATAAGTCAACAATAAACTTATAGATAACTATAAGTTATCTATAAGTTTATTGTGTTTAAAAAAGCACACATTGATTATTTTATGATCTAAATTTAATAAAAAAACAAGTTGATTTTAATTTTTTCATAAATATAAAATCTCAAAGCAATCCTTTTATCTTATCTATAATCTCTATTCTCATTTGTTTACACTTACTTGTTGAAAATCCAATCATTCTCCCAACATATTCCCAAGACGTCCTATTATTTGAAAAGTACTTATATTGGACTATTTTCTTTTCTTCTTCACTTAATATCTTCATTGCATTATCTATTTTTTCAACTAACAATTCCTTATGTCTTTTCTCTTTTTCTTTTAATAATACTTTCCTTTCTTTATCTTCAACTTCTATCTCAACTACACTTTTAGTGTTATATGTTCTACCTGATTTCTCTTTAATCTCAATACCACTACATCCTCTATAGTCATTCTTTATTATTTCTATATCGATACCTATTTTCTCTATTTCTGCTTTTACTTTTTTATAACTATATAATTTACCTTCAGCACTACTGAACAAAGTATCTTTTTTATTGGCCAATGTTACTTCACACTCCCATTTATGTTATAATGATTTTGTGATGATAGTTTTAGAGTTTTGACAAATGGGAGCATGAAGTAATGCTCCTTTTTTCTTTTTTGAACTTACTTATTACCAAAACCTATTTTCTTAAAAAAATCTTCAATTTTACTTTCATTTTTTTCTATATCCTTTAGCATTTGTTCTTCTTCTCTTTTCTTGATAATAATTATTTCTTTACTATCTTTACATACATTTATAGTCTCTTTATGTATTTCTTCTTGCATGATTGCTCTATATGCATCAATTCCACTACTTCCAACATTTAGATTAATTAACTCATCTATTGTACTTTCCATGCTTTCTTTAAGATTCTTTATATTTTCACTATGTTCAATAAGGTTTTTCATATTCTCTTCCATCTTAAATTCCTCCTTTAATTTTTCTTACATTCAAAGTCTTGATACATACAACCACAGTCTTTACATTGCCATACAATCCCTATACTAGTTTTAATCTTAAATACATTACCACCACATATTGGACACTCATTTTCCCTACCACCAATTATTTTAGTCTTCATTTTACCTCCGATAAACTTAAATTATTATATTATTTTCCTAGTATATTAATTTCAGATTTTAATTTCCCAAGTCTTCTGCATATTGTTATTTGATTTACTCCAAACATTTTACCTATTTCTTTCTGAGTATATCCTTTTTCTCTTAGGTAAACTATTTTCTGTATATCTTTTATCTTACTTCTCTTTACACAAGATCTAATAACATGGACGTTTTCTATATCTATACTTTCATTGCCTGCCAATCTATCTTCTATTCTTATTTCTTCATTATAAGTATTTCTATAGACACACTTTTCAAAACTATCTATATCATTTCTATAATGTTTTTTAACATATCTAGTCGTAAATGTTTTCAAATGTCCTAATATATATACTCCTGCTATTGTAGAAAATTTTCCTCTATTTTCATCAAAGTAACATGTTGATTTATATAATCCTATAGAACCTTCTTGAAATAAATCTTCTTTCAAAGATGGATATTTTCTTAGAAAACATTTAAAATGTTTATTTATAATAAAGTGCACAAGGTTTATATTATCTTCAACTAATTTATTTCTTTCCTCTAAACTTCTCATATAATCACCTCTTAAAATGGTATATCTTCGTCATTTAATACTTGAAAACCAATCTCCTTATCTTTGTTATTTTCTTCCTTTGGCTTATAATCGAGCGAATTAACAGTTTTAGCTCTAACTTTTGTAAAGGTTTTTCTCTCTCCATGTTCTTCATATTTTCTATTCTTATTTACTACTATTTTTCATACATTATTTCTTCTCTTTTTTCCATCTCTTTTACAACCTCTGTTGCTTTTAATAATGATTCATATCTACTCATTGACTTAGATTCAGATTTTATTTCTGATGCTATTTTATTAATAAATTCTGTCTTTTCTAATATGTTCATATGTGATATTTTCTTCATGAACTAGTCCCCTTTTATATATCTTTTTTTAACTTTTCATATATGTTTTGACATTTATTTTCTATTTCTTTAGTTTTTTCTACTGTTTTAATTGCATCATTAAAAGCTCTATTTATTTTGACTGCAATATCTAATGATGAATTAGTACTTTTGTATAAACTATTTTTAAAGTTACCAATTTCTTTTATATCTTGCTCTATTAACTTAATACTTTTTCTTAATCTAATGTTGTTTCTAATGCTGAAAACTGCATCAAAGCATAATATCAAAATTACAATATTAAATAACATATACTTTCCTTTCTATTAACAAGAGTTTCATATGTTTATTTACAAATGTAACATCTATTTTATTTCTGTTTAAGATTTTTTCTAATTTCATTTTTGTACCTCTTTCTATTAAAAGTTATTTTTCTACTAGGAAATTAATTAATAAACTTTGACTATAATTTAATAACGTTTTTATCAAAATTTTTAATTTTATTTTTTCTCTCTATCATTACCATCTTTTAATGATTTTTGACAACTTCTTTAAATCTGTGTTTTTTGCGTAATGTAATCGCATTCTATAAGTATTGCAATTACTATATCTTTTAATTTTTTTCAATATTGATTTTCAATACCTTGTAAATCCATAATTTCAATATTGAAAAATGACCCTTTTTCAATATTGAATTTTGTTCAAATTTATTACTTTGTAAAACTTCCTCTTTTCTTTACTTATTTTTCAAACTTTACCTTTTGACTTTTCTTTATAATTTCATCTAACTCTTTATTGCTATATTTAGTAAATGTCTGTTCAAAATTAGCAAATCTATTTCTACTAACTTCTTTATCTCTTTTAACCTTCTCATTTCCATTTTTAGCCATCCGAGGCACTTCATTTAAGTAAGCCTCAAACTTGTTGCCAAAAAGCGTTTCAGGGCGTAAATAGACGCTCATTTTAGCATCTTCTAGCCATGCGAGAACTTTGTTATCTATTACTTTGTAAAAATCTTCTTCAATAAATCCTTCTGTGAGTCTTGAGTCAATTAAAGACGTAGTTTTCTTTGTTGTACTTTTAAAAGATTTCTCTGCTTTTTCATTTAAGTAATCAATAATTCTTTTATGTGTCTCTTTGTCATTTGTTTTATCTTCTTTTTGCCCTGGAGGACTATATATATTATTAGTTAAATTAGTCTTGTTAATATTAGTCTTGTTACTGGTCGCCTCACGACCTACCTTTTAAACTCATTACATAATACATATTGGTATCATTTTCTTTTTTATTCTCAACTTTGCGTTTAACTTTTATTATTAGTTTCTTTTCCTCTAAGCCTCTTAATGTTTTTTTAACAGTTGTTGTTCCGCACCCTATTTTTTTAGCTATTAATGAAATACTTGGAAAACATGAGCTTTCATTATCTGCACGCCTAGTCAAAACAATATAAACCATTTTTTCATAGATATTTAAATTAGCATCATCTATGAGTTCATTTTCTATCCAAAACCAATCCCTTTTCCTAGAGTCCTTTAAAAGTTCCAAAAGCTCCACCTCCTTCCTGCTAAGTTATTTTTTTAAGATAATAATTCGAATTTATAATCATTGAATATTAAATCCTCTTTACTTATAGTTTTGTATATTATTTCTTCTATTTCTTTTTCATAATACATGACTAGTATTTCATTTTTTTCTACTTTTGTAATGATGCAATCCATTTTGGTATTAAATCTTGTCTCTTGTAATTGAACTGCTTTTCCTATGTGATTTCTATCAAAATCTGTGATTTTCAAACTTATCACTCCCTTTAAATATTCACTGTTAACTGTTATTTCTGATGTATAACACTCTTATTTCCCTTTTTGAAATTACTCAATGTGTATGTACTGGAAATTATGGTTTCTATAGTTCTCCATTCATTAGGTTCATTTTTTTTTAAATAGTCTATCATCAGAGCTGTTTCTACTTTTTCTTTGTTTGAGCAAATCATTTTTCACACCTCCTATACTTACTTTGTCGTTTAGCTTATTTTAATTATAACTACTTTGTCGTTAAAAATCAATATATTTTTTGTTATTATTATGATTTTGTCGTTATTATTATTTTCTAAATGACAAAGTCGTTTTATTATAGTATAATAATGACAAGGGAGGATTGTAAAAATGACAGAAGTTTCAAAAGAATTAAAAACTAAAGAAATTGGAAAAAGGTTAAATGAATTAAGAACTCTCGAAAGCCTTTCACAAAGAGCATTTGGAGAAAGAATTTTCTTATCGCAAGACCAAATCTCTTTACTAGAAAAAGGAAAAAGAGTTTTGACAGAAAGAAGTATTAATGACATATGTAGGGAATTTGAAGTAAGTGAAGAATGGCTAAGAAATGGAAAAGGTGAAATTTATAAAGATTGTCTGGCTGACTTAGAAATTGATGATGATGTAAAAGAAATAACTAACAAACTTTATGAATTAGAACAGGAAGATAGAGATGCTATCTTAAAAATGATAGAACTCTTACAAAAGAAAAATAAATAGTGATAAAAGAGGTTTGAACTTTATCAAACCTCTTTTACTTTTATATAAAATGCTTCTATGCAATCTGTTAAAAAGTTATAATCTTTTTTAGAGATTTCTTTCATTCGATGTATAGAGATAGCAACTCTTTTCTTATTCTTAGTGTAATTCATTTTTGATTCAAGTTTTAACTCTCCCATAATATCCCCCCATATTCAAAATATTCTGATTTATTTTTTTACAATTCCTCTATTTCCGAAAAACAATAGACATCTTCCCTCATTTGAAGTTTTTTGAAACTAATATATTCCATATTTTTTACTTGCGTATGTCATGTTCTAAGATGAATTTGAAATTAAAGATTATGGTTATTTTAAAATTGTTTTACGTACGTAGTTTATATGTATTATTTCGATATATATCTTCTTTATACTACAAGTATAGTACCTATTTTTTCAATAATTAACTTCCAATTTTTACCATATAAAATTTATTATCTTAAATTTGCAAATAAAAAACAGAGCAATTAAAAATTGCTCTGTTTGCCACTTAGTTAATATAAAACTAGGACTATCACTTTCTCAAATTTCTTCGTATGAAACATTTACATACCACTTAGTTAATATAAAAGAAATTAATTATAACATGTAAATTATTATGATGTAGAAATTTACATACCACTTAGTTAATATAAAAGGCGCAAACTAAAGTAGTTGCAATAGCAGAAATAACTTCATTTACATACCACTTAGTTAATATAAAAGTATGCTTATTTATTACATATATAGCGTTGTTATGAGAATTTACATACCACTTAGTTAATATAAAAGCCCAAAATAAATTGAGCATTTTCAATACTTTAAGATATAGAAAATATTAAAATTTGCAGTGAGCACAAGATAGTGTTTTTTGATATTTTCCAAAAACACATTGTAATTCAGTATTTACAACCCTTACAGCGTTTATTTTCAAAGTATCGCACATTGCATATTTATATATTTATTATAGCATAATTTATCTAATAAGAATTTCGATTTATTAAATAAACTGAATATAGAAAACCAAAATAATTTGAGTTTATATATACATTTTTATAAAACTTATTATTTAATTTATTTTATAAATTATTTATACATTTTTATTTAAGTTATATTTTAATTTTTGCATCAAATAAAAGGGGATACCTCAAAATAAAAATTTGAAATATCCTCTTTTATAAATTTCTTTAAAGCTTATACTTCAATCATATTTTCAACTAATCTTTGTTCATAACATTTTAAATCATTTTGTTTTAGATAATCAAATTCAGACTCTACATAAACACCACAGCCTACAAATTCAATTTTCAAATCAGGTATATTTCCCTTTAATATACTAGTCTGCTCGTAAATAATTCTTTCTAACAAATCAATCTGTAATATAGAAAAATATTTCATAATCTCACCATCATTATCTATATCTCTCTTGATTTCAGACCAACTTTTTACCAATACATATTTTGAATCAATATATCCTATATTCTCTAATATGTTCATACTTTCGATCCATACATGTTTACTAGATTTCTCGAAATATGATTCTAAGTTCTTCTTCTGTCCATTTGTAAGTAAATCATAAGAAAGCTTCTTATTAAAATGTGCCTTCAAAGAAATCTTAGCCATAGAGTATGGACTTCTACCAGAATTTAAACCAGCATTCTTGAACTTTTCTATGCCTTTATCTTCTACTGAAGACCATATTGAGTTTATCGAATCTGAATCATTATACTTAACATCAATACTATGTGTAATATCAATATAATTTTGTGGAAATACATATTGAATATAGGTATCTTTTCTACCATCATATAGAGAGAAATATCCGCTATCATACAAATGAATATGCACCTTTACTTTTTGACTGTCATCTAAAATATTTCGTCTAAGGTTAGGAATATTTGCATACATAGTTATGTATTTTACAGCATCAAAATTTTGATTTAGTGGAACTTTAAAACTAATTTCATCTCCCGTCAAAAGCTTTTTCACTTCTTCTTCATTACAATCATATAGAGAATATGTATTTTCAAATCCTACACATGATTTTCCATCTAAACTTCCTGCTAATGATATTTTAAAAATATGATTGTCTGTTTTTTGCCATTGATAAGCATCTTGGTCAAGAAACTCTTTAATCTGTCTATTCTGCTCCTTGGCTTGATTTACAACCTCATTTTCATCTTCTGTGATACCTACATGGCATCTATTTAAGATATTTACTATATTACTTCCAAATGGAAACGTCCATAGTTGAAAAGCTGCTGCCTCCACCTGACACAAATATCTAACCTGATTTAATTCGATTTGGTGAATAAGTTTTTTCTGATATTCATTAATTTGATTACCACTATCTGATATTTGATAAATTAATTCTCCCATTGCAAGGTTATCTTTTTTCTTATCAATCTTATCAGTAATGACAATCTGAGTTTCCATCATATCCTGTACTTTTTTGAATATTATAGAAATGTCCTCTGAATTTTCCATTTTTAAACTTGCAAACTTTGTACTTAATTCAGTTAAAACTTCCTTCATCTTTAATTTACTTATCTCATTTTCAAAAATATCTTGGCTTTTAACTGTATCATCAAATTTTTCTACAAATGGTATAATAGATTCTTTAAAAGTCTTATCTTTAAACTCTGCCATTTGAGTATTTAATTCATCTAACTTCTTAATATTATTTTCTTTATCTTTAATTGCCTCTTTAACTACCTCTATTTTGCTTTCAAAACTAGACTTTACATTAAGACAATTATTAACACCACTAATTGCTGTATTAACAAGAAAACAAGCAGAACTACCAATACTTAATGCATTTTTAATAGTAGATATTTTTTGTTGTCTTTCAATAGCCTCTTTACTCTTTCTTAGTGCATCCAACTTATCCTTTTGTTGTTTATTATTATAATTAGCTTCTAGCACACCTATTTCTTTTTTCTGGATTTTTGAGTAAATTTCCTCATACTTACCTTCATTTAAACCCTCTTTTGCTATTTGAATATCATTAGCTTTGTTTGGGTAGTTATAATCCTCTATAGACTTATCCATGATAGCTTTAATTTGGTCAAATTTAACTTCTGTTACTCCATCAATCCCTGCCAAGTTATAAGTCATTTTACCTAAAGCTTTCTTTCTATCTTCTTTTAACTGTTTTTCAACTACAAAGTCTATACCATCAAAATTTAACTTAAAATCTGAAAAATCATACATAGTGTTAGTCCACTTGCGTTCTTCTTCTTTAGCTAAAAGATTTTCCTGCAAAGATTTTGCACTATCAAATGCTCCTAGACAAGCTTGTCCAACACCACTAAATGCTGTTAGTAAGCCCAATGCACTTTGTATTCCTGAAAGAATTAATTGTGTTTTCATTTGTTTCTTAAGTTTTTTCTGCTTTTCTTTTAGTTTCTCTATATCCTCTTTTTCATTTTCTTTTATCTTTATAATCTCTTGAATCAACAGATTCATTTTTGCATTAACAGAAAGCATTTTATTCTCAAGTTCTTTTTTTAAAACTTCAATTTGTTGATTCCCATATTTGATTTGAGTTAGGACACTTTCTTTATATGTATTGAAATATCCTTCTTTTAGCTCATCCTTCTTTCCTTGTTCCAGTTCTTTTAAAATCTTATCTAAATACTCTGTCAAACTACGAATATCTGTAACACGATTTCCTCCAATTTCATTTTCTTCTATCATCTGAACATAAAAGGCTGCCTTTTGTTCAAGTGCAAATAAAATCATACTCCATTCGCTAAAATTCTGCTTTTCTCCTATAAAAGATTCTATTCTATCAGACTGCATCAATTTATTTATAAGGTATTCATAAATTTCCTTTGCCTCTTTATAAAATTCTTTCTTTATATTCATATCATCCAAAGAAATGACTGCTTTATTTTTCTTATCAAAACCAGAATACTTCTGAAGTATTTCTCTATTTAACTGCATCTCTACTTTCTCAACTGCATGAAAAATTTCATATATATGTGAAAGTTCTAAAATATCAGCTTCTAAAATTCCTACTGCACACAATAATCTAAGGTTTCTATACCCCTTACTTCCAGAAAAGCCAAATCTCTCAAAGAACTCATAGAAGAATGTATCCATTGATAAAGAATATTCTTGTTTTAACAATTCTCTTTCTTTTAGTGCATCTCCAAAACGACCTTCTTTTCCATCTTCACCATCTGAACCTGACTCTTCACGTTTGCTAATTGTCCAGTCCTTATGTTTTTCATAAAGGGCTTTTAATTTCTCTCCATCATCTAGTATTTCTTTATATTCGTCTTTATATTCGTGTAATATGCATCTATCAAAAAAATAGTAGTTTATATTATAATTGTTTATATTATAACCATTAAAAAACCTTGTGTCTTCACATATACCTCTAATTCCGCCAAGACCTCCAGATCCTCCTTTTCCTCCAGGACCTCCTTTTCCTGCCATACCATGACTTCCATCTTTTTTGCTTATATTTCCTTTTAATACAATCGCTTTTCCAAGGAGATAAATCTGCCCAGATTTGCTCCCAATACCTGCATTTCCACCATTACCTCCTGTACCTCCAGTTCCACCTTGTTTTCCTTTTTCTGCTTTTATCATAAAAAATCTTATTAATCCATGCGTATCACCCTTTTTAGCAAATTCTTTCGACTCTCTTTTAGAATCCATTTTAGCATTTGCTCCAGCTTCTCCAGTTATTCCTGCAGCTCCTATTTTTCCATCTTCTCCAGTTCCACCTTGTCCGCCGTCTGTATAAAGTTTGAGTTCTCCTCTTTTTTCTATCTCCTTAAAAGATAATAAAATATCACCTGAAGTTCCTGCATTATTACCATCTCTTCCATCCAATCCATTATAAATAGTATTTTCTCCAACCAATTGCTCTGCATCCTTACCAGATACATTGATTGAATAAGTGCCTTCTGGTATAAATACTTTTTTTGTAAGTAGTACAATATTTTTACCTGAGAAAACTTCTTTTTCCATATTACAATCTATTTTTAGCTCACAATCTCCATACATATATATAGATGATATAGTATCAAGTTGATAACCAGAAATTATTTTAGTCAAATCTGATAAATTCACTTTAGGTATAGGTATATATAGAGAAAGTATATTTTCTTTCTTGTATGATTTTATGTATGTACAACTTCGAATCCTCTTTCTCCTATATTCTGCATCTTCAAGCTTTTTGCTTTCTTCTTCCTTAGTTTCTTCTTCTATTATCTGATATTTAATATCCCTTAATGTATTTTCTAATGTATTCTTTAGTAATGATTTTAACAATTCATTTAGACTTACAATATGAGTTTCGCTACAATAACTATTTAGCTCTAAAAGAAGACGCATTTCTTCTAATATATTTACTTTTTGTACACCATCATCATATGAAAGTTCTTGTATAAACTCCATAAGCTCTTTCATGCTATTAGCTCTGCTACATAAATCTATATACATCTTGTCTAATTGAATTTTTTTATCATTTAGGCTCTTTATAGAAGATAAAATGGAAATAGAATCTTCTATACCTTTCGTAACACTTTTTGTATAAGGAACTAAAAGTTTTTCCAACTCCTTATATGTTACATCAACAGCTTTTTGTATTTCCATTTTACAAGAAGCAGTAAGCATTAACCCCATATCAGTTTTTTTAAAAGTTGGAGGAAGAGTTCTCATTTCATCCAATAAAACTTTTGGCTTTTTATCTAATGGATTACATAATTTAATAGCTACATTATCTGATAATATTACATTTAATAAATATCCTAATTCCTTATAACCTTCATAGTTTTCTTCTTGATTGTCTAGGTCTTTTTTTACTTTTTTCAGTATATTTCTTGCTTTATCTTCAGTTAATCTACCACTAATTTCCTTAGGTATTTTATTAATGAGAAAAAAGAAATTTTCTTTATGTTTTTCATAATCACCAAACATATCTTTTAAGTTTTTGCCTGTTTCTATTAAGAGTGCATGCTTAGAGTCTAGTAAAGATTGATAATCTAAAATAACTACTATTCCCTTAACCTTTGAAGATGTAGAGATAGCTTCTCTTACAAGCATAGCACCTGCAATCATATAATCTGCTCCACGATTATCAAAAAAACCTGGACAATCGCATAATGAGAAATCTCTATCTGAAATATCTAAAGCTTTTGGACATAAAGTTTTAGAGTATACGCCATTTCCAATCTCAACAGCTGAGTTTTCTGCAGTAATATATACTTGTCCTGTTTCTTCATCTGTCTTTTCTTCCATTACACAGCCTTTTAAATAATTGATACAAGTACTCTTTCCAACACCTGAGGTACCTAAAAATAATAAAATCGATTTTTCTTCTAAATTATATTTTCTAAGTTCGCCCCTTCCTTCTTCTAAAAGGTTTATAATTCTACTATAAAGTTTATTTGCCATACATCCATCCCTTTCTATACCTCAGAACAATAACTTTGATATTCTTTTTTAATAAAATTCTCTTCTACTTTTGAAACAGCTGTTGATAACTTAGTGTTTGGATCATTAAGTCCTCCTTTGTCTCCTTCGTCTCCATATTCAGCATATTTTCTTTCAGGACCTATTTTACCTTTTCTACAATTTATACCCTTATTTTCTATAAATTTATCCAAATGTATAAGCTTTTCATAACCTATAGGAAATTTTTTATCAGATATTTCCCCATCTGAAAAATACCCTGTATAACATTCCATAATTTTATTAAAATTAGAAAATGAAATTGTATTATATCCATGATAGCCACCTTTTCCTCCATCTCCACCTTGACCTGGTATACCATCTTGACCTACTTTCCCATCTTTTATTGTCATATCACAACTATTCATTAACCTATTTCTTTGCTCCTCTGAATCTGCAATGATGTAAATATTGCCTTTCTTACCAGCATTTCCACCTCTTCCAGCATTTCTGCCAGTTCCACCTTTCTCACCTTTTTTACCACTTATACCCTTTGAAAAGCGTACTAAAAAAAATGAGATATCATATGCAATATATCCTGCACATGCAATATATCCTGCATCAATTCCATTGCTTCCAGAATTTCCAGTTTCGCCTTTTTTACCATTTGCTCCTTTAGAACCACTTCCTCCATTTGCAATCAGTGTTAAACGATTATTTCTAATTTCTCCTTTAATATATAAATAAATATTACCTGCATCTTTACCATCCTCACCATTTTTCCCATATATGAAATCGTCTACTAATTCTCCATTCTTTCCACTTACATTAATCTTTACATTACTACTTACATCAAGATTATTACAAGCAATAATGACATTCTTTTCTGATACAAGGTCCATTTCAATATTATCATCCATATAAATGGTTTCTTTAGCAAAGAACATAAAAGTAGAAATATTTTCATCAATTTTTCTACTTTTTAAGTATTGCAATACACTGCTAATTACCAAATTTGGAGTCAATGCTCTTATTTCAATTCCTTTTTTATCTTTATTTAGAAGTGATTTTATTATAAATGGATTTAAAATAAATTTATGTACAAATTCATTATTAATTATCCATTTTGGAACCCATTTTGGAGCCAAGCGCTCTATTTCAATATCTTTCTTATCGTTAATCTTAATTTCATTTACTATAAATGGATTTAAAATGTATTTACTTATAAAATCTCTAATTATTTCATTTCCTTTTTCTCTATATTTACTTAAAATTGTTATACTTTCTCTTAAATCTTCACATTGTGTTACTGTAATATTTTTAAAAAGTGGCTCAAAATCATAACTACTATATATATAATTCTTTTCATTCTCAACATCTATTAGTTTTTCTCTGTTAGGTAATATAAATACCTGTCTTTGTACTTCATAAGAGGTTAAAATTTCTTCTAATTTCTTCTTTGTTATCACAAATTTTTGTTCCATTATTTTCTTACTTGTTTTTTCTATGATTAATTCCATATGTACAGAAGATAACAAAAACTTCTCATTTTCAGACTCTGTATATTTACTTAAGGCATCAATTATATCTAAATTTCCACTTATCTGATTTTGTAAGTTAATACAATTTTCTTTCAAGAACGATTTGTTTTCCTTAGTTAATACATTAATAAAACTGTCTACAGTAAAACTTTCTTTATTCTCCAACCAGTTTTTAAATACGCTTATGGTTTTATCATATTTAGATATTTCTTGAATCATTGTTATTCTTTCAATAACCTCGATAAAATCTTCTATATATGCCCTAACATAATCTTCTAAACTAGATAATATATTGCTTCGAATATCTTTTATCAATATATCTAAAACTAATTTTGCATCTGCGCTAATTGGATATTGGAATGCAGATGTTTTGTCTTTCACAGCTTCTAGCTCTAATATTTTCATTAACAAATATTCTCTTTTATCTGATGCAAGTGGATTACAAAGATGAATATTTTGTCCATTATCTTTTAGAAATTCTTCAAATAACCAAGCTTTTTCTTCTATATTATTTTCTAAATTTTCACATAATTGTTCATACTTTCTTTTAATAATATTGTATAATTGTTTTTCTGTTTTTCCTAAAAAGCTTTTTGAAATGAAAAAGGTTATACTATCTTTAAAATTTTCTCTATGAAGACACATATTAAGTTGTTGAAATAAGTCCATCAATTTTATAAGTCTAGAATCTAATATATCTGCTTCTGGTATTAATACAACTACTGCACATATAGATAAAGATCTTTCAAATACCTCTCTTAATGAAACTGCTGCACTAATATCATAAGTTACCCCTCTATTATCACTAAATCCTGCAGTATCACATAATTTTGCATTCATGCCTTCTACTGGTATTCTCATATCTACAACATTCGGATACAAAGTTTGAGAAACAGCTCCTGAACCAATTTCTGATACAGGATTTAAACATTCAACATAGGAAACACAAGTATCTTCATCTTCTACTTCCTTCATTACACATCCTGTAAGATAATTAATTGCAGTACTTTTCCCACAACCTGTACTACCAAGAATTAGAATTAAGTTTTGATCTTCAGCTTTATCTATTTCGTCTCTTCCTTTCTCTAATAAGACCTTTATTTCATTTAAAAGTTTATTGTTAATTTCTGGCATTTATTTATCTCCCTGATTATAGATTTTTATTTAAATAAAGTTTCATCACTTAAGTTAATAGTATTTTTATATCATAATTTTTTAAATGATTGTTTTTGATACTATTAAATACATCACTGTGATATGTAAAAATATTTTTAACTACTACAAAATATTCATTTTCTTTTTTACTATTTTCAGTTAAATCTTTTTTTAATAGTCCTAAATTTTGACCCTCCAGCAACAAAATACTCATACAAAAAATATATTTTATATATATTTTTATTAATATATTAGTACAAATTTTTATGACACTCAATCTTTTTGTATAACTAGTCAATGAACATGCATAATTGGTCGTTTAAAGTTCAAAATTGGGCAAAATTATGTAGAATAATATAATAAATTATTAAAAGATTTTGTCATAAATATAAAAAAATTATTATACAATATTTATTGTATTTCTTATCTAAAAAACAATCATTATTTCAAATAAAGTATAACCTCATGAAAAAGTTTTCCTCTGTAAAAAATTAATAATCAAGTAAACTATTATATTAATTGCTAAACTTACTAAAATACTAACTGAAACTCCTATCCCTAAATATGTGGAAGTTCAGTTAAAAGAATATATATTCTTAATATCTTCAATTCTTATACAGAAATAGTTCTATCCACATTTATTTTTAATGTATTTTATAAATTTTAAATACCTTTAAATATACATTATTTTGACTCAGTTAAACAATTTCATCCTCAGCAATATGAAAAATAGGTTATAATATAGATATTCACTATATTCTAGGAAATTTTATATAATTTATTCCTACAGCATGTGAATGCTTTTTGTGATGGTTTCAAGATATTATAAAATTACTTTATAATTGAAAAATAATTGAATACTATATAAATTAATTTCAAATAGAAAGGAAAAAAATTATGTACAGCAATATCAAAAATATTTTAAAAGAAAACCATATAACGTTTGAAGAATACAATCATGAACCTATTCTATCCTTTGAAAAGGCTAAAGAAGTAAAAGAAAGATTACAATATACTGGAGTAGAAAGCAAAAGTTTATTTATAAAAGACAAATCTAGAAACTACTATATATTTGTAGCAACAGAAGGAAAAAAACTAGATCCAAAGACTATAAAAAATATTTTAGGTGAAAAAGTATCTATATGTTCAAAAGAAGAATTAACACAAAAAACACAATGTTTGCCTGGATGTGTATCGCCTTTTGGGTATGAAGAAAATATATCTCTTGTAATAGATCAAGATATATTTAACTATGATAAAATAATCTTCTCTCCAGGAATACCAGAAAAGACATTTATTATTACATCTAATGGGTTTGAAAAAGTAATAAACAATATAAACAATGCAACTTATAAATATATATACTAATGAATTCTAATCATAATTGTAAACCAGAAAAATATAACAGTAGAAATCATGCTTAACTATAGTGTGAATAAATCATATTTAGTACAAAAATTTAAGTTCAGCTCCCTTTTTGGATTTTTATATGTTAATTTTTGTTACTTTCCCTTCAACAAGGAAGTGATTGAGATTATTTCCATTTCCCAAGATGCAATAGCTAACGAACAGTCAATATACATCAAGTTTGGACTTAGACTATCCATAGAGGGTCAACATGACAATAGCAAGTGGACTTTACTCTTTTCTTCTTCGTCCATTTCTTCTAATAAATCTGCACTTTTATTTTGCTGAGAAACAACTTAAATCAACGAATTTGTATTTTCTTTACTGAAGTTACTTCCAAAACAGTCTTCCAACATCATCTTGGTACGCTCTATAATCGCAATATCTGGTTGATGTCCCTCATCCTCCAAAGATATAAGTTTTTGAGTCACTGTATCATTAGTTGAAGACATCAAAGTAGCATCGCTTATATTTTCTTTAAACTTCTCAGCAAGATACACTTCATCAAATTCAACAGCCCCTGATGCCTTGATATCAATTAAATCAGTTTTTCTTAAATTCAAATCTGTCATAGAAAGTATCCTCCTTGTTTTTTTTAATTTTATTAAATTTATTACTTAAATTCAATAATTTGGAACAGATAACCTATTTAGCGGAATAAATAACAAATATTGAGTCAGACAAATACGATTTAAATCAGTTGCACACATCTCCTTATATATAAAAGCTTAGGTTTAATAAAATGAGAATATCCAAAGTGTGGAACATTACATGAGAGAAATATAAATGCAAGTATCAATCTAGTAAACTTAGCCATATGAATGGTAAATACAAGGGGTATTAACTACCCTATTCGCTTGGTAATACTGATAACAGTAGTTATCTTGACCAAACAGCCACCGTTTTAAATATTACCATAGGTAATTAATTGGATGGTAGTTCACTTGCAAAAACAGAGTAGTTTTAACTACTCTGTTTTCTACTTATAAAATATATGAAATCAACAAAATGATTTTAGTCTACTTATTAGATATTCTTCGCTCTCAATGCTTAAAGCTTTTAAATATATACAATAAGAGTTTTCATTTGTAAAAATTTCGATAATATTATCTTGTTTATTTACACCTACAATATCTTTAAAGTTGATATGATTTTTAGTATTTTTACCTCTAAAAATATATTTATTATCAATCAAAATATCATCATCAGTAATTGAAATATAAAGTTTATTTTTATACTTTATTAAAAATTTATATGTTTGTTCAAGATAAAAACCTGCAAGTAATAAGAATAGAAATGTTACCTTGAATGCACATATTATCGAAAATATTATTACAAGAATACTTGTAATATAAATTTGTTTGAAATAACCTCTATCGTAATAATTTATTAACATTGAAAACCACTCCTATAATTACCTTATTTACATACCACTTAGTTAATATAAAGTCCCAAATCAGAATCTGTATTTTCAACCATTTTAACTATTTTTTAATGTTGCACATTACATATTATACATTCATTATAGCATATTTTTGCCAAGTTTTCTTTTCAAAATTATTGACAATAAAACTTGGCATGATATAATAGAAATACCAAGTAAACTTTGCATTCAAAACGGAGGTGCTTTAAATGGACAAAGATGAAATTCTAAAAAAAAGCCGTCAATCAAATAATGATGAATGGCTCGAATATATTGAAAATAAATGGCGAAAAATAGGTTATTCAATTTTCGCTGGTGTATCTTTTTTCATCTTAATATTTGGCTTTTTCACTGGCCAAGAAAATGATGCAGTATTTGCTTTAGTTTGGACATTTGGGGCTGCTGAAAATACTGTAAAATACCAATTTACACGTGATAAAGGGAACTTAATTTTGGCTGTTGCTTCTTCGATTTTAACAATTCTTTCATTAATTAATTTTGTTTCAACATCATTGAGGTAAATATATGAATGATGAACTAATCTTAAAAAATCACTTAAAAGCAGCAAGAGCAGAGAAAAAGTTATCACAAACTCAATTAGCTGAAATGGTTGGAGTATCAAGAAATACTATAAGTTCAATAGAAACGGGTCAGTTTAATCCGACTGCAAAATTAGCACTTATTTTGTGTATTGCTCTAGATAAAAAGTTTGAAGATTTATTTTATTTTTAATCGCATTGATTTTGGATAAAGGAGATATAATGAATGAAAAAACCAAATGTTTATCTGGTTGGAGAATTTAGAATGAAAGATTTTGAAATTTTGAGACTTGTAAAAACAGGAGATTATTTTAATAAAACACTGGGTTTTTATGTATTAGAAGATTGCAAAAGAAAAGCAGAGTTAGAAGATTATCCATATTTAATTGATGTTTATAAGGATAATCCGAATGAATTTGATGCTGGATCAAATCTAATCAAAGTACATTTTATTTCAGAAAAAAGATTTAATAAGGATGAAAAAAACGTTATTGAACATGTTGGAATAAGTCTTGTAGAGTTTAAAAATAATGTTAGTACTTTATTTTATACTCATGAAAACAAAGAAATTAAAAAACTTTTAACTGTTTATGATGACAATCCGTTTAAATTATATAATGAACTATTACAAACTACAGAATTAAAACCAAATGTTTTAAACTTTAAGATTAGTTCATTACACAATTTATATCAAGAGTAAAAAAGCAGATATTTATTATCTGCTTTTTTACTCTTTTATTTAGGATATCTATTTATTTCCATTTAAAATCTTTTGTTTTATAATTTAACATTATTTATTTATAACAAACAATGAAATCTTTTCTGATGGCTTGTATCGTTTATAATGATGTTTTAATTATCATCTTAGAGTTTAAACATACCTATTCACAAATGCAATATTTAACTGCATCTCTATTTGCTAATTTAATACCCCATCCTTTATGAAGATAAAGATTGGAGTATGTATTTTACTATTTTTCAATAAGATATTTCTTTAAATTATTAACTTTTCATTAATAAGATTGAGTGATCTAATTAAATATAACTTTATATTATTAAATAAATTGTTTAATACATTTTATTGCCATTTTAAGGGAGTTTGCCCTTGTCATAAAGTAAATTATTGTATTTATTATTTGAAAGCATTACAGACGTTTTAAAACTCTTTAAAAAGCCCTTTCAAATTTATTTAATAAATAACTCTTTTATCTAAATTGTTTTTATAAATAATTAGAACTTAAATAGCATTTATACAAATTTAAAATTTACAAAAGAAAGATATTTTTATTTTTTATATAGACAGTACAGAATAGAAAAGTATTTGTGTTTTTTCTTTTACTATTCTATTCTATTTTAAAAACATTTTATTTATTTTATATTTTATTATTTTAGACGATTTGAACACATTGAAATTACTTATGTACAGAGGTCGAACGACGAGTGTTTGGGAATTTACGACGAGTATTTGGGAGTTTAACGACGAGTGTTTGGGAATTTACGACGAGTATTTGGGAATTTAACGACGAGTGTTTGGGAATTTAACAACGAGTATTTGGGAGTTTAACGACGAGTGTTTGGGAATTTAACAACGAGCATTTGGGAGTTTTTAATGACGAGTGTTTGGGAATTTATTAAACTAAGATAAAAGTGTAAAAACAAAAATATTTACATTTATAGAAAATATAAATCCTTTTAAAAGCTGCAAATTTCAATATTTTGACATATTTATATATAAAATTTTACCAATTAAATTCAATTGAATAATTTTAAAAAATATAGAAACGAGCATTTGGGAAACTAAAAACGAAAAACAATATATTTTTCGTGAAAAATAGGTTAATATATAACTGTAAGTAAAAACGTATTAATTGTTTTGTTAGAAACTAAAGAAGGAGGCATGTATTAAATTTTAGTTTAATACATTAAGATATATGGGTAATGTAAAAAGAGTCATTTATAATAAATACGATAAAAAAGAAATTTTTAAAGACTACAATAGTCTTGTAAAACACAATAATCTTATACAGGGAAAATATACTCTTTCTGCTTCTGAACAGAAATTTGTTTACAAGCTTTTTGAGATAATTCAAAAGAGGAATTATTCTTCAAGAGAGATCTCTTTCAAATTTGATACGATATACAAAGACTATAGTGGAATAGTAGATAAGAATATAACTAAACAGGAATTTAAAAATCTAATTGAAGGAATCCAAAACAATCAACCTAGGGTAATCATTGGAGATCAGTTTATAAGGACACAGTGGTACGCTATAAAAGGAGACTTAGATTACAATGAAATAACTTTAATAATAGATGAGCATATATTTAAATACATACAAGCCATAGAAGAAAATTTCACTAAATTAGATTTTGCTAGTATTTATTCCTTTACAACCTTTTTTGCAATGAGAATTTATGAGTTATTAAAACAGTGGAGTGGGACAAGACAAGGAATAGTATTTAAATTAGACTATTTTAAAGAACTTTTAGAAATTCAAGATAAATACAAGAGGTATTATGATCTTGATAAGTATGTATTGAAAAAGAGTACAGAACAAATTAATGAAAAATCAGATATATTTGTTGAGTACAAACCAATCCGTAAGGGTAGAAGTGTTGAATCAATAGAGTTCACCATAAGAGAGAAAAAGGAAAATATAGAAAGTTCTTATAAAGATAAAAAAGATGCTATCGAAGATAAACATGAAAATAAAAATATAAACTTAAATAAAAAAGAGTTTTTTATACCAGAAGAAATATCTTTGAGTGATAAACTGAAAAATCTATTTAAGTTAGAATTTGGAGAATACGATTTTAGTGAGCCAAAGTATTATAAGCTTTTACTAGAAGCAGAAGAAATTACTTTGAAAAAGGATAATTCTTCTAAAATAGTTCCAACAAATTATGAGTTATTTTCTTCAGTATTAAGAAATAAAATATCTTATTTAAAAGTGAGAGAAGAAGTCATTGATATAGAACTAATTGAAATAAGTTTAACGGAAGAACAACTAGAAGAAATGCAAATGCTTGATATGAGTCCTGTTACTTTTCTTGAGAGGATAATAAAACCAGATAAGAAAAAATACGAGGTATTTAAAGCTATCTATGAAAAATGTAAAGAAGAAAAAGATAGAATAACTTTTTAAATAAGTTATATTTTAATTTATATATTAAGTTATATAATAAAATAAAAAGAAAATTAATATATAAGTTATTAATTCTTATTAAAATAAAGTTAATTGATTACCATATTATGGTGTAATTAGTCTTAGCAAGAGAAAAAATATATTCTAAAAAAGAGTGGAGTCTGTACAACAAAAGATATCCTCCCAACAATGTTGAAGGGAGGTGGCTAAGTATGGATAACTTTTTACTAAACATATTGGCTGCTGTTATAGCTAGTCTAATATTCTATTTAATTTGCAAATTATTTAGACATGTAAAAAGCCACTCCGGCAAGAGTGGCTGGGAACTCGATTTAAAAATCAAGTTCAAAAAGTTCAAATAATTTTTTATTTTAAATTACGAACTCCATTCTGTCGCTAAATAGAATATAGTTCTCTTGCTTTTATTATAACATAAAAACTTAAGTTTGATACAATTTTATATTGAATTGGTCAAAACACCTGTTCCAAAGTTACTAATAATAAATATATTCTATTGTATTAAAATAATAATAGTAAAAATATTTGGAAAATTGAGATAAAAAATAGAAATAAATCTTTTCAATGATATAATACAGATACTTATTCGAAGGAGGGATTGATATGGTAAAAAAACTTTTTATAGGTATTTTTATAGTTTTAATATTTTTTGCAATTCTTATATTTAATAAAACTAAAACAAATGATGAAAATATTTTTATTGGAGAATCTAAGCATTGGACAGCTAAGTTTGTAACTACTGAAGAACGATCAGAATTAGAAATAAAATATAAAGATAGTAAAAAAGCATTTGACCAAAAATTTGATTATTCATATGAGTTTATAGATGGTAAAGATGCAGTGGTAATTTTAAAAGATGAAGTTTTAGAAGCAGGTCAAGAAAAAGCAATAAAAATAGAAAGACCAGGTCTTTATTCAAATAGGGAATCTAGCTATAAAGTAATTATATATTGGAATGGAAATGAAGAAAGTATAAATTTAAAGAAAAAATAGTAGTTAACTTTAAAAATAATTTATAATAAAATTTATATAACAAAATAAAAAATAACTTATATAATAAGTTATTTTTTATTTTGTTATATAATACTAATTAAATTCTGAGTCATATTAGAATCAATTTTAGCAATAAGAAATAAAATCTCTATAATGGAATTTATGTAAAAATATTGTTGCTTGGAAGGAAAAATAATTACTTTAAAAAAGATTAACTATGTCTAGAGGATATTTTCTTTTTAACTAAGAAACTTCCAATACCCAACATATTATATACTATTAATAAATCTATACAATTTCCCGTATTATATAATAAATTTATAGGTACTATAAATGTTATAGATGATAAAGTGAACCCTATAAGTAATTCATTTTTAGAATTCGAATACATTACCCCTTGTATAATAAAGATGATTGGAAATAGTAAAAACAGTCCAACTAATATGTTTTTTTCGGCTCTACCCCATAGAGTTATTGCAAGTATTATCATACTTGGTAATATTATAGACAGTATTTTTTTCATAAAATGCCCCCTTTTTTTATTATACAATTCATAATGTATAACTAGGAACTTTCTTATATCGTAAATATGAATAAATAATTTGCCAACTAAATACTATATATTTTTATATACATTTCTATGTATTTTATTTTTATCCAATCTATCTATGAATTCATTTTTTTCTTCACTGTACCCTATAGATATAAGAGCATATGGTACTAGTTTTGTTGGTAAATCTAAAATTTGTCTAACTTTATTCACCACTTTATTTTTAGGAAACACTCCTGCCCAGCAAGCAGCTAGATCTTGATTAGTAGCTTCTAATAATAAGTTTTGTGTACAAGCACCTAGGTCTTGCATCCATTTACCAGGTTTTAAGAATTTCTCTCTATTTCCAAGTACTACTATACATAGTGGTGCGAATTCTATATGCTTTGCTCTATGTTGGGATTTTGATAGTTCTTTTAGTAGTTCTTTATCATCTACTATAATAAATTCCCATGGTTGAGCGTTTTTTGATGAAGGTGCTTGCATAGCCGATTTTAGTATTTCAATTATTTTATCTTCTTCTACGTTTTTATCGATATATGTTCTTATTGAACGTCTATTTTTTATAACTTCTAACATAGAGATTCTCCTTTGAATAAAATTGTTTATACTTATATAATATCATTATTTTAAACTTCATTTATAACTTATATAAAAAATAAACTAGCTTTTAGCAAGTAAAGAATAAATTATAAATTTCAAGAAGAAATAATGATAAAAGAAGATATTAGAAATTTAAAGTTGTAGATGAAAAAATAAAATAACATTTAATATATAACTGATTAATCATTATTAAAATAAAGTTAATTAATAACCACATTATGGTATAATTAATTCTAGCAAGAAGAATAAAATATACAATCTATAGAGTGGAGTTCATACGAACAAGAGATATAGCCTCCAAAAGAAAGGAGGTGTTGGTATGAATGAATTTTTACTTAATGTAATTGCGGGTGTAATTGCTAGTTGGATATTTTGCTTAATTAGTAAAATATTTGCAAAAGTAAAAAGCCACTCAAATGGCCGTATGAGTGGCTGGGAATTTAACATAGAAGTTAAATTCCATAAAAAACAAAAGTAATTTTCTAATTATGAACTCCACTCTACTGCGAAATAGATTGTAGTTCTTCTTGCTTTTTATTATACCACAAAGTTAATAATAAGATACAATTTTATGTCATTTCTAATCTAAAAATTTAGTTTAAATAATTATCATAATATTTAATTTTATTTATATTCATTTTGTAATATTTTAATTTAAAATATCTTAAGCTTGAAGAAAATAACTAAATGCCCAAGAACTTCCACACCTTTTTAATATACAACTCACACCAGTCTCTATAAATATTCAATTGGATACTAGCTAGAAGGGAAACTGTATAAAAAGGAATTTGAACTTTTAAATTGATTTTGAATAATTCCTCTTTCTCTATTATTTCTATTCTTAACTTTATTTAATTTGACCTAAGGTGGTATTTTTCTTTTTCTTTAAAATATTTTAGTATCTATTTTATAAAAAAATCATATATAAGTGTCCAGAAATAGATTCTCCAAACGTTATATGTGTAAATAAAAATATTAAGGAAAATGGAGATATAGAATATTTAACTGAAAAAGAATCTGGCAACATGTACATTGCAACAGATTCTGAAAATAATAATTATTATATAGAAAAAGAAGATAATGTAATTGAAGTTAAAGATGAAAATAATAAAGTAATTGATACTATAGATCTTATGGATAGATCAAATAATAATATTGAAGTTAATAAACCTAGTACTAAGGCAACTGCTTGGAAATATGTAGGTACTAGTAAAAGTAGTATAAATTCTGATGTTGGTAAAGTAAGTTTATTGGTAGGTGTTATAGCTTCTGTAGCAGGTCTTAAGCCAGCAGAAAGTGTTGTAGTAACTATTGCTTCTTATGCAATATCTAATAAAATAAAAAATTTATGGTACATAAAGAAAACATATAAAAGAACTTATGATGTAGGAGGAGTTGCTGGTATAGGAAAAGAAATGAAATTAGTTACTAGTTTTTATAAAGTATCAAATTATACAGGTCTTATAAAAACAACAACATCTATAACAAAGTATTAAAAAATATGGGATAATAGTGTGGTGATAATATGGAAAAGATGCTAAACAGAAAACATTTAAATTTAATATGTTTTGTACTAATATCATTTGTGCTGGGATATTTTAGTATAAATATATTATTGAAATATATGCCTGTAATTATAATTTCACTGATAGTATTGTATATATGTTACAAAAAAGCTAATAAGAAAAGTAAAATCACAAAAATATTGGTAAAAATATTCAATATATCTGGTATATTCTTTTTATTTTTTCTAAGCGAAAATAATAAATTTTTTTTAATATGTTCTTGGTTTTTATTTTCTTTATCACTACTATTGGATGATGTAGAAAACTAATAATCATAAAAGAAAAGAGTTTTGTTTGATAACTCTTTTCTTTTTTTGTTATTAATAATAAGAATTTGTATATCTTTTAAATAAAATTATTTATAGTAATGTAATGTCATTATTTTGAATTTAATAGATAACTTATATTAAAAAATAAACTAGTTTTTAGTAGGTGCTATAAAAAAATAAGCATCTTTTTTTATGGTATAATAAAACTTATTTTAAAATTTATAAAATAAAATTAAAAATAAATTATTTAATAAGTTATAAATGAAATTTCAGAAAAATTAATACAAAGTATTTTCTCCATGATGCAGTAATATCAATATTCTATTTAAATAGAGTTATATTCATATTATATGTTATAATTAGATTTTAAAGTATTAATTCAGAACTTTTGTATTGGAGGAATTCTAAATGTTAGTTTATTTGGCAATGCTTGAACTTGAAGAAGACAAAATAAAGTTTGAGAAGATATATGAAAAGTATAAACAGATAATGTTTTATGTGGCTAATAAAATACTAAAAGATGAGCACTTAGCTGAGGATGCAGTACATAATGCTTTTTTAAGAATAATTAAAAATATAGATAAAATTGATGAAGTAGATAGTCCAAGAACCAAGGCTTTTATCGTTATAATAGTAGAAAGGATTGCTATAGACTTTTACAGAAAAAGAAAAAGAGAAAAGGTATCTGATATTGAGGAAGAATATAAAAATAGAGAGATAAATTTTTCTATAGAGGATGAAGTATGTGAAAGTAATTTAACTATAGCTCTTGCAAAACTTAATGAAAATTACTTTCAAGTACTTTCTTTAAAGTTTCAATATGGTTTCTCAAATAAAGAAATAGCCAATGTATTAAATTTAGGAGAGGAGAATGTATATAAAAGGATTCAGCGTGCTAGAAAAAAACTAAAAGAAATATTAAAAGAAATGGAGGTTGGAAATATTGAGTAATAAAAAAGATAGTTTTGATATTACAGATGATATGCTTAAAGAAAGCATCCCAATCGCTACAAAAATTATTCTTGACGACCTTCCTTCAGATGATGAATTAAATCATGTTTTTTCAAAAGATTTTGAACGAAAAATGAAAAGACTTGTTAGGCAGCAAAAAAGAAGCAGTTTTACAAATAAAGTTATTTTCTATTCAAAACGAACAGCAATTGTATTTTTAATAATATTGGCTGGTTTGTTCACTGTTACTATGAGTAGTGAGGCATTACGTTTACGTTTCTTTGAATTGGTAATAAGAGTATATGAAGATTTAACTTCTTTTGTATTTTCAAATGAAGAAAATATTGAAAGCAAAAGCCTTAAGATTAAAGAACCAGAATACATTCCAGAAGGATTCAAAGAAGTAGACAGGGTTGATAATTTTATGATTGCATATGAAAATGATAAAAATATAAGGATAGAATATACAAGTACTGAAATTGATACGAATTCTATTATATTAGATACAGAAAATGCAAAAGTTAAAGATATATTTATAAATGGCTATAAGGCAAAATATATAGAAAAAGAAACTTTTTTACAGATATTTTGGAATGATAACAACTTTATATATCTGCTAAATGTAGATTATCAAAATAATAAGGATTTAGAGTTATATAAAAACATTTTATTAAAAATGGCTAAAAGCATAAAGTAATTTCTTAAGTGTCCAAAAACCATCTCTTTATTCGTTATATAGTTGCTGTTATAGAAATACATGAGAAGAAAAGAGGTGGTTTTTATAGTTTTAAAACCTATATTTACTTTGATATTAAAAAGGCTACAAATTAAATATAATATATCTTAGATATAATGTATTTATAATGGAAATGAAACTTGAAAAATTAGGTATAGAAATATGAAATTAGATTTGTGTTTATGTATGGGAGTCTATTTATTAGTAAAACCTAATCTCATTTAAGTTTTTATGATTTGATAATATAAGTAAAGTGATATAATTACAAATTTATATATGTTTATTGGGGGATAGTTACAATATATAGTATTCTAGATATTTATAGCTATGAATATCTATTTTAGAATTATAATAAAAGTTTTATATAAGTGTCCAGAAATCACTTCTTTATTCGTTATATATTAAAGTAAAAAACAAATGAAGAGGTGATTTTATGGTTCTAAAAAAAATGATTATAAGTAGTATGTGTGCTTTAGCGTGTTCATCAGCAATTGCAATGCCTATATTTGCTGATGAATATAAAGATAAAGATATTGAACAATATTCAGCTGTAAACTATATAGATGATACCATGGTAAAAATGTCTTATATTAAGTCTGGTATTTGCACTTTAAATATTTCAGGCAGTACAGCTAAAGTAATATGTTCTGTTAGAGGAGCATCAAATGTGACAAGTACATCAATTGTTGCTAGGTTACAGAAAAGTAATGATAATGGAAAAACATGGTCAACAATTCAAACTTGGAATGCTTCAGGAAGTATTTCATGTTCTCTTTCTAAATCAAAAACTATAGGAAGAGGATATTACAGAATTCATTCTACAATAAAGGCTAACTCTGAAAGTAAAAATATAATAAGTAGTAAAAAAAGATATTAAAAAAATATATTGCACATATAAGATGAGGTGACTATAAATAATATATTTTGAATGGCCAACTATATTAATTCAATTTGCTAATGTTTTATTATTAATAATAATACTTATACTTGTAATTGATATTTTTAGAAAGGAATAAATTTAGAGTAATTTTACATATAGCACAAATATAAAAGGAATAGATAATATCTATTCCTTTTATA
>NZ_JAGWCS010000009.1:0-61242 GCF_020657705.1 Clostridioides sp. ZZV15-6598
ATATAGTATTATTAAGTCATTTCTTTTATACTGTAAGTAAAAATATTTACAAAAAATAAAGTTGCCAAAATAAAATTAGATAGAGCTACCAATTTTACTTTGGCAACTCTATCTAATTTTATATTTATAAGCTTTACTGTATGTAAATTAACTATACTAAATTTACTCTACTTAATTTAAAATATTTATTAATCTATAAGATTATATTTCTTTAGACATCTAACATAATTTGCTACCACATAGTAATTATTTATATCATCTTCATCTAATCCTTTAAATGCAGTTATTTCATCAGCAAGTTCACTACTACCTTCCACAAAAACACAACCTGTTTCAAATTCCATACCCACAATAATAGAACCGCCTCTATAAATTTCTTCTTGGTTTTCATATAATGTTTTTGCGTTTGCTTCATTTTGAATTGTAAATACAATAGGTTTTAATTCTTTATTACTAGGTATCTTTTTTGAAAAAGGTTCATTTAGCTTAATATTATTGATAACTACATTTTTAAATTCTTCCGAAGCTTCTTCTTTTAGTGTATACTTTTGCTTTAAATATTCTATTAATTCTAAGATAGACTTAGCATTTACATTTAAATTATTTCTATATTTTTCATATACAGCCTTCCATTCTCTAACTTTTTGTTGTGATACTTCTTGTGTATCTATATTTATTTTTTCTTCTGGCGCTTTTTTCATATGAAATCTCCATCCAATCTTTATGTAATTTTATTGATACATTTCATTTAAAAACCTTAATTTATTAGTTTTAATGTTTACATCGTACTTCTAAAAACTTTACAAGTCAATGTAATTTTGCTATCTTTGGTTTATAACGATTTAGAATTAATTTCTTTTATAATGGTAATAGATTAATATTATTTATGGAGGGTATATTTATGTTTTTAAATAGAATTGAACTTTTCAAAGGCTATTCCTTAGATAAATTTAACGAAATATGTGGTATATTATCAGTAAATAAAATTGAATATAAATATAAAGTACGCAATAATGTTTATTCTAAAGGACTTTTTAGTAACAAAATGATTCTTGGAAATTTGGGTCAAAAAGAAGACTTTTCCTATGAATACTCAATTTATGTACATAAAGATGATTATGAACAAGCATGTGCTTTAATAAATTCTAAATTTAGATAAGTTATTAATTAATAAACATGACATTCTGTTGTCATGTTTATTGTGCTATTATATTTTTAAAATTCTTTTGCTTTACAATTACTTTTTATAGTATTTAAGGCTTAAAATTAAGGAGATTAAACATATGAAGATAAATATAAAATCAACTTTAAATGAATTTATTAAAAATAATAATCTTTTTGAGGATAATGAGGTCTTATCATATCTTCCCAATATAACAATAGACACAGACTCTATAAAAACTATAATGATTAACGAAGTTGTACCAAGTAATCCTAATGATGATTTTTATAGTTTAGATGAGCATGCTGACTACTTAAAAACTACAATCCCTTTGTTCCAAAATGCAGGTACAAAAGTATCTAGCATAAATGATATCTTAAATCTAGGCATATATATAACCAATGCAGTAAAATTACCTAAATCAGAATATACAATAACTCGTGACACTATTCAATCGCACATGCCTATTTTAGAAGAAGAAATTAAATTATTCAGTAATCTAAAGGTAATAATGTTAATGGGAGATGTAGCAAAAAAATCTTTTAATATGATTACTAAAAAACATACTAAAAAGAATGCAGTCCCTTCTATTTCAACATATAAACTTCGTAATAGCGAACTTTATTATGACAATTTACGAATATTTCCATCATATATTATGACTGGTGGAAACTTATTGATTGAAAAATCAAAATTCGAAATGGCATCAGAAGATATTCAAAAAATGATAGAACTTATAAAATAATAGAAAAGTGCCTCATGAAAACTCTTTGAGGCACTCTACTTTTCAAATCATAAGTTATAATTATAGTACTTTTTTTATAGTAAACTTAAATTTTTATTTAATATTATTTATTACTAACCTTTAATATTGTCCATCATTGAACAAATCAAACTTATCTATTTTTCTAAAAATATATCCTTTACTGTAACATCTGGATGGTGATATTTCTTTCTATCTGTCAAAAAAGATTTTTTTATATTAATAGCCTCTTTTGGACACCAATGAAAACAGGCTAAACATCTTTCACACTCATTACCCCACTTTGGCTTTCTGTCAACTATACTTATGTTTTCTAATGGACAAACTCTTTTGCATGTGCCACACCCATTGCAATTATCTTCTGCAAAAAATTTAGTAGTGGCAATCTGCATGTTTTTACCTACTAGACGAAGTGTAAAACTATCTATATATGACTTTAAATTGTTTTTTCCTTCTATTTTTCCACGCTCTAAGTTGTTGATACACTTTGTTATTTCTGACACCCTATTAGTAAAATTCCTTAATCTCTCTTCTTCGACATCTAGAGGTGTTATCAAAGCATTTCCAGGCATATCAATTACAAAACCAGCAGAAAGTTCTTTTCCTTTTTTCTTAAATAATTTATTTATAGTAAACAAACTATGTCCAGCCACTCCATTACATGTAGCAATAGCATATATATTTGGATTACTATTAAAATTTAATTTATCTATAAAAGATTTTACTATATCAGGAACATCAGCGAAATAAACTGGAAAAACAATTATCAATATGTCTTCATTTACGTCTATATTTCTTTCTTTTCTATGTATAGCTAAAGGTATTACTTCTCCATTTTCATCTAACATTTCTTTTAAAGTCTTTGAAACCACTAAAGAGTTTCCCGTTCCAGAAAAATAATAAATCTTAGAACTCATCCCTATCCCTCTTTCTATTGTTTTGTATCATCAATGAGTTAAAAAGACTTCCTAAAACATAATTTATACTTATTTACTGAGTTTATCTAAAGCTTCAGTAAATAAAGACAGTTCCTCATCTGAAATAGATTTAAATGTCTCTGTTGCATATATATCTGCAATTTTATTTAATGGCTCTTCTAATTCCCTTCCTAAATCTGTTAAAAATATTTGAAACTTTCGTCTATCTTTAACATCTACTTTACGAACAATCAAGCCTTTATTTTTCATTACATCTAAAATTCTTGTTGTATTAGATTTATCCTTACATGATTTTTCACACAAATCTATCTGAGAAATCCCATCTTGTTCCCATAGAAATCTTAATAAAGCATAATGATCAGTTGTTATATCATATCCATTTTGCTTAAACATCTTTTTTAAATCTTCTTTTACTTTCAATGAAGTACTTATTAATTTACTTGTGACTTCATATAATTTCTCAAAATCTCTCATATTACCTCCATCTAAATAATACCTTGCGCCTCCCATCTATCAATTATTCCTTTATATTGCTCAATATTTTTAAATGCCATTGGCTTTAAAATAATATTCATAGCAATAAAGTCGTAGATTTGAGAAAACACAGGTGGATTTTTCTTTTCCTCTATACAATAAACAAATTTTTTAGATACCTTTTGTATCTTTGACTCTACTCTTTCAACTATAGGATTTTGATTAAATCCAGTCTTTACAGATAAATGACCGCAAACATAACCTCCTGAATCCAAAACCATTGACTTCATAAAAGAAATAGCTTTTGAACCACGAGCATTTTCATATGTTGTAACTGCTATACATGGTTTATGATACAGTAATCGCTCTAACATCATATGAGCTCTATCTGTAAACACCTTAAAAAGACCAGTTACACTACTTCCATAAGTTGGGCTACCAAATATAACGCCATCACTCTTAGTAATTATATCATGAATGTACTCTACTTTATCATTTTGATTAATACACTTACCTATTTTATAACAATTTAAACAACCAATGCAATATGATGGATTAACTTCACTTAGATTAAAAAAATTGATTTTAACATTTGGTTTAATTTTTTTTATATCTTTGCATAACTGAGTCAAAACCTTTGATGTTGCCCCATTTTTTCTAGGACTTCCATTTATAACTGTAATTATCATAATTTATACCTCCATTTTAGTTGTTATATCAACAATAAGTATATCAACCAATTTTTCATATGTCAATATAATCCTTATTTTTAATTTTTTACCATACATATACAGATTAATTAATCATAGCTATACAGCTTAATTAATACTATTTATATTTAAATACATATACTTTCTAGATGGCTGTAAATGGACTATTTAAAAAAATTGACAAACCAAACTAATGATAATATACTTTATGTATTACAAATGTAAGTATAAGGAGGTATCTTATGAAAAAACTACCACAGATTTCAGAAGCAGAATACCAAGTAATGAAAATTGTTTGGAAATATGCTCCTATTAGCACAAATGAAGTGATTGAAAAGCTAGTAGAAACAAGTAAGTGGAGTCCTAAGACTATTCAGACAATGTTATTGCGTTTGGTTAAAAAGGGAGCTTTGACATATGAAAAAAGTAGCAGAGTCTTTGTTTATACTCCAATTGTTAAAGAAGAAGAGTATGTATCCACAGAAAGTAGTTCTTTTTTAAATCGTTTTTATAATGGCACTCTTAACTCTATGGTACTAAATTTTTTAGAGAATGATAAATTATCAGAAGATGATATAGATGAATTAAGAAATATTTTAGATAAAAGGAAAACTAAGGAGGATAAGTAAATATGTACACTCCATTTTTTATCCGATTTTTACTTAGCACACTAACCTTATCTCTTTTAATTATTATAATCCTACTTGCTAAAAGAATATTTAGAAAACATATTTCTGCAATGTATCAATATAATATTGGGCTTATACTACTTATAATGTTAATAATCCCATTTATTCCGCTTAAATACATTAATCATTTAAATATGTTTAGCTATATATCTAGTTTTACTCAGATTGAAAATAATGTGGCAAATACTTCTATTGTAAAAAATTCTTCAGACAGTATAATTAATAATTCAAATGCTTTAAAAGATTTTTCAGTATCTTTGAATCAATCTAATTTTGATAATTTAAATATTTTATTGCTAATATTATGGATAATTGGAATTACAATCATGATAATTATTACTGTTCATTGTAATTTTAAAATAAGAAATATAAAAAAATCAGTGCAGATTTTAGAAGATAAAGAAATACTTTCACTTTTTAAGCACTGCAAAGAAAGTATAGGTTTAGATAAGGATTTTATACTATGTAAATCTTCTATTATAAATACACCTATTACATTTGGATACTTTAGACCACATATTATATTCCCGAGTGAATCTATATCTAAATTATCTTTAAAAGACATAAGATATATTTTACTTCATGAATTACAACACTCTAAAAACAAAGATATTTTAGTAAATTATATAATGTGTTTTTTCCAAATATTATATTGGTTTAATCCTCTTGTATGGTATGCACTTAAAGAAATGAGAATAGACCGTGAGATTGCATGTGATATTTCAGTTTTGAAAAGGCTTGATGAAAATAGCTACATAGAATATGGACATACCATAATAAATTTTATAGATAATATCTCGAAACCATCTAATCTTACACTTACTTCAGATATTGGTGGTTCAAAAAAGCAAATAAAAAGACGTATATTAAAGATAACAGATTTCCAAATTGAGTCAAAAACTTTAAAACTTAAAAGTATTTTAATTTTTACAATAATAGCTTTAATTGTATTTGGAAATAGCCCTACACTATCCATTATGGCAGATGTCAATGAAAAATATAATCTTACAAGTAATCAAACTTTATATGAAGATTTAAGTCAGTATTTTAAAGGTTTTGATGGAAGTTTTGTAATGTATGATTTAAAGTCTAATCAGTATCATATTTACAATGAAGAAAAAAGTAAAACGAGAATTTCACCAGACTCCACTTATAAAATTTATAGTGCTTTGTTTGGATTAGAAAATGGTGTGATAACAAGAGATAATTCATACATTCATTGGAATGGAAAGTATTCCTCTAATGACTCTTGGAATAAAGACCATGACTTGTTTTCTGCTATGGAAAACTCTGTTAACTGGTATTTTCAAGATTTAGACAAAAAAAGTGGTATAAAAAGCATACAAACCTATCTTAAAAAAATTAACTATGGAAATTGTGATGTTTCATCTGGGATATCAAACTATTGGTTAGAATCTTCTTTAAAAATCTCACCTATTGAACAAGTAAATTTACTTAGAGATTTTTATACAAATAAATTTGAATTTAGAGATGATAATATAAAAACTGTAAAAGATTCATTATTGATATATAAAGAAGCTGGAGTATCACTTTATGGTAAAACTGGTACTGCTAATATAAATGGAAAAGATGTAAATGGTTGGTTTATAGGTTATGTAGAAAAAGATGGAAATACTTATTTATTTGCAACAAACATTCAAAGTAAAGATTATTCTAATGGTAGCACAGCCTCCAAAATAACATTATCTATCTTAAATGATAAAAAAATATATAAGACAAATTAATGCAAATATACTTTTTAACATATCTTCTTTAAGATTTAAAAACTTCACACAATATTCAAATTAATTCTCTATAAAATTCATATACAAGAGTTATTATATAAACATAGAAGATAGTAAAACTAGCTTAAAAACATAATATAATACCCTATAAAAATAGTGGCAACTCTCCCTCACATCCTCAATTGTTGCCACTATTTTATTTTTTGAATTAATAAAAGACTTCATCATATAGAGAAGTCTTTTATTAATTTTACTTTTATCTAAAAATAAGATGTCGAAAATATAAATCTCAAATACATTATATTAGTTTTCAAATACTGATTTTATAATAGGTATAACATAATGGCTTCCTCCACGATGCTTCACATCTTCAACCATAGCTAATGCTAAATACTGTTTGTCACTATTTTCATCAACTGTAAATGCATTAAACCATCCAAGCTCTGTTCCAGTAGTATCATCTTTTGATGCTTTAATTTCTGCTGTACCAGTTTTTCCAGCAATAGTAATTCCTTCAGTCTTAGCACTATGACCTGTTCCATTAGGATTTTCAATAACTTGAATTAAGTCATCACGGATAATTTTCACAGACTCTTTAGAAAATACTTTTTCCTTCCAGAATTCAACCTGAGGCTTTTCTTTAAATTCAAGATAAGGCTTTATCATACTTCCATCATTGACAAAAGCTGAATATATTGATGCCATATGTACTGGATTTACAAGTACTTTCCCTTGACCATACCCACTATCGGCTAATTGTATTTCTGTATCAAATTTATTGTCAGTACCAAATTTTGAGGAAGCTAATCCAAATTCAAATGGTATACTTTCTTCAAATCCTAATTTTAACAGCTCTTTTGATAAAACATCTTCACCTATTTTTAATGCTGCTTTAGTAAAATAAATATTATCAGAATAAATCAATGCATTTTTCATATTTACAGTGTTTCCATAATCCTTTAATGTAGTTACCTTATAGCTTCCCCAACTAGAATCTTTTTGCCAACTAAGACCACTATGCCCAAAACTTTCATTAGGATTAATCTTTCCTGTTGTTATACCAATACCAGCAGTAACTGGTTTAAAAGAAGACCCTGGGCATAGTCTGGCTTTAAATCTATTATACATTGGTTTATTTTCATTTTCATTGAGTTCCTTCCATCTATCCCCTGACATACCTAGTATAAATTCATTTGGATTGTATGATGGGCTACTTACAAGAGATAAAATCTCTCCTGTTTTAGGATTCATAACCACTGCACAACCTTTATCATTTTTCAACTGGTCATATAATTTACTCTGTAGCTTTGAATCAATAGTCAGTTTAACATCTTCCCCATCTCGCTTTGGAACAATTGCTAAAGTTTCTTTTTTATCTCCATATCTATCAGCTATGATAATTTCACACCCATCAATACCACGTATTCTGTCTTCCAATAAATTTTCTAGACCAATTTTACCTATTATACTATTGGCATTGTAGTTCTTTCCCTTTTTTTCTTTTAATATTTCTGCACTCACATTTTGAACATATCCAGTTAAATGCCCAGCTTTTTCACCTAGTGGATATGCTCTTACCTCTGTATTAGATATTTTAACGCCTGAAATGCTAAGTAATGATTCTTGTAATGATTTATCTTTTTCTTGTACAGAGCCATCTGGATTTTCTTCTATTTTTTCAATAGTTTTTATAGGTACCATTGAGTTTTCTTTTACCCAAGATGCATCTAATTTTTTTTGGATTTGCTCAACTGGTATATCTAGTAAATCAGACAGTTTTTTTAGGTCTTCTACATTATTACTCATTTTTCCAGGCACTAACCCTATAACAGATGCAAGACCTTTACCAGCAAGTACTTCACCATTTCTATCTAAAATATTTCCTCTTTTAGCTTTAAGTGTTGATACTAGCACCTTATTATCATTTTCAAGTTCTGGAAATATAACGTTTGACTGCCATCTTATTTTATAGTTTTTTTGTTTGTCTTTAGTCAATAATACTTCATTTGAAAATGAGATTTCTCCTGCTAAAGTATCTATTTTAGAATCATAATTTAGTTTTGTACCTTCCTTTTCATCTTTTTTAATATCTTTAATATCAATACTTATATTGTGTGCACCAATTCCTTCATATATTTTTTTATTTCTAGAAATGAAATCTTCTTTTTTGTTTTCTAGTTTACTTTTTTCGTCTAATAGGTTGTACATTTTTTCATATTGCCTTTCATTTGCGAGAGACATATACTGTTTTAATACTTCATCTGGCTTGATTTTATTAAATCCATTTAATGCAAAATTAATTGTAAAACCAATAATAATCATAACTAAACAGATTAAAGCGCCAAGGATTAGTAATTTTTTTGTTTTTATCTTTTTTTTCATACAAACCCCCTTATCCTTCAATATATTACATACGTAAGCTTTAAAGTTAAAATAAGCCCATAAATGCATCAATTATATACTTTTTTATTGGTTTATTGTTTTTAAATAGCCTCATGAAAAATATGTATCTTAAATAATATAATTGATAGTAATTTATATATTACATATGTAAGTTTTAAAAGTCAACATTATTATTACTGTTTTAATAAATTTTTTCTTAATTTAAGATAAATTAAGTTATCTCTCCCTAACTGTTTTTTACTATATAAATTTAAATTGACAAAGCGACACAAGTGTCTTATAATTAAAAACGACACGTATGTCGCAAAGGAGGAAAATTTATGGCAACAAAAGGAATGCAAACTAAACAATTTATTATTGATACTTCGATAAAATTATTTTCTGAAAAAGGATATAGTAATGTAACTATGAAAGATATTTGTGAAGTATGTAATTTAAGTCGTGGTGGTCTATATAGACATTTTAATTCAACAAAAGAAATTTTTATTGATATGCTAAATTCCCATAAAGATAATTCTCAAAATTTATTAGATAAAAGCATAAAGGAAAATATATCAGCTAGGCAAATGTTAGAGTTTTTTCTTAATCAACAAAAGTCAGAAATACAAAGCGAGTACTCTGGATTAGATTTTGCAATTCATGAATTTGCTTTTGTGGAAAAAGACCAACGTGATTATATGAATAAGAGATATAACTCAGCCATTACAATGCTTTCAAAGTTAATAGACTATGGAAAATCTAGAGGGGAATTCAAAAAATGTAATTCTAAGATACTTGCAATACACATAATGTTCTTGTTTGATAGTATGAAAACATCAGCACCTATTTTAGTACTTACAGATGACGATATTGATAATCAAATAAATCTTATAAAGGATATGGTTATTTTATATGAATAAACAACAATTCCATAAAATTGACTTACAAAACTGGGCGCGATATACACACTTTTATTATTTTTCAAAGATGACAAATGTAGGATTTGATTTAACTATAGAAATAGATATTACTCGTTTACTTGATGAAACGAAAAAAAGAAATATCAAATTTTATCCAGCATATCTATATATAGTAACAACTTGTTTAAATCAATATAAAGAACTAAAGATTGCATATAATGAAAATGAACTTGGATATTGGGATACTTTGACTCCATTCTATGCAATTTTTCATGATGATAATAAAACTTTTTCATCAATATGGACAGAATATAATAAAGATTTTTCAATATTCTATGAGAGTTACTTAAATGATATTGAACAGTATGGAAAAAATTATGGTTTTTTAGCAAAACCTAATCCTCCAGAAAATTGTTACACTGTTTCATGTCTTCCATGGATTAGTTTTAAAAGCTTTACTGTACATAATCATGGTCTTGAAAATTATTTTTTCCCTACAGTTGAATCAGGCAAATATTATCAAAAAGATGAAAAAATACTTCTCCCTCTTTCCATAACAGTACATCATGCAGCTACTGATGGATACCATGTAAGTTGTTTTATTGATGATATACAAAAAATGTGCTTTAATACTGATACATGGCTACTCTAAACAATGTATGTATTATAATCCTGTATTGCAATATTTATAATCTAAAATAAACAATCACATTACACAAATAAGACAATGTGATTGTTTACTTACACTCATGTTTTACTTATTTTAATTATAACCATTTATCTTTTCTTCACTTTTCTTCAGCTCTTAATTTTATTTGAACACTTTACTCTTTTAGTACATCCCACAGCTAACAAAGCCAAAAACAGTATTATTGATGTTAAAATATAAATATGGTTCATATTAGAAAACCATCCTTTACCTTCTTCCATGTAAGTAGAAATACTTATAAACCATCGTATTGGACTTATGATACTAATATTTTGCAACATAGTAGGCATTTTATCAATTGGAATAAATGAACCACCAATAAGTGATAATATAAGAGATATACCAGTAGCAAATAAGTTTGCATACATTTCTTTATTAAACAAGGAAGATATAAATGTTCCAAAAGAAGTTGCCAAGGCAGATATCCATACACCCATTAAAAGTAAATTTATATAACTGATACTAATATCAATATTAAACAATTTAATAATAGTTATTGAAACTAGATATTGAAAGTATGTAATTGTAAAGTTATATAGTATATTCCCTAACACATATCCTCTTATATTTTGTGGTGAATATAATATTCTTGTAAATGTACCTGAGTTTTTATCTTTAATAATCATTGATGCTGTAACAGTAGATGTTATCATTAAAAATAATACAATAAAAGCAATTATCCTTTGCAAAACTCCTAAGGTGTTGTCTTGTAGTTTATTTATATTTGTAGGTGTTGAATCTTCTTTATATGATTCTATTAAAGCCTCTAACATATTATTTGTATTTTTATCTTTTATAGAATAAAGTTCGAAATTACCCTTATTAAAATATATAACAGCAGAATACTTTCCAGTTATAATATCAGTTTTAACTGTTTTAAGGTCTGCAATTTCAACATCAATTCCTTGAGTACTTTTTAATGTCTTAACCATATCTGTATAAATCTTTTTTTCAGATTCATTTAAAACTTTTTCATTTTTATACTCACTCAAAATACCAATATTAAAAGATGGTTTACTTATGTAATTTGCAACTACTCCAAGTATTACTATAATTATAGGAAATAAGAGTATAACTAAAAAACCCAACTTTTTATTTATATTTCTTTTAAAATTATTATTAAAAATACCTATTAAGTTCACTATATAAATGCCTCCCTTTTAAAGAATTTAACTGTAAGTACTGTCATTAAAATACTTATAATTACAAATATAGATGATATATTAAAAAGGGGTTGTAAATTATCATCATAAATACAAGTAACTACACTCCTATTAACCCAAGTTAATGGTGATATATTAATTGCTAATGAAACAACTGGGTTTAATGAGCTAACTGGAAAAAATACGCCTCCTAAGAAACCAAAAATCACTATTGGTATATTAATGATATTACGTAGTATATCTAAGTTTTTGCATGCAAGACCTAAAAACAAACCTATAGCTGATACTACAGTGGATTCACACATTAAAAGAAAAGTAATAGCTAAAAAATTTCCACCAAAACTTATCTGAAAAACGCCTTTTATTATCATTAAAGTTATTACATTACACATTGAAAGTATAATTGTACAAGAAAAAAGTTTTGAAAGTACTAGTGCTGTTATGGAAATAGGAGAAATCATATAACGATATGATGTACTAGAAATTTTCTCATCTTGTGCTGCATATGAAACACTAATAATTCCCATAAGAACACAAAATGGTATTGTGACAATAGTATAATAGTTATATGATGTAAATTCTATTCCATAAGACTTTGATGTTAAATACCCTAATAACATTATGATTATTAATGGAAAAACAATATTATAAAATAAAATAAAAAAATCTTTACTTCTTCGCTTGATTCCCAATCTAAACAATGGCAAAAAATATCTCATATATTATTCCTCCAAATCTCTCAAACTTGTGCCTGTAAGATATAAAAAAATATCCTCCAGTGTCTTATAACCAAGTTTTAAATATTTATCTTTATATAAATTCTTATCCAAGTCTTCTAAAATTACACCTTTATCAATTAAAACAATCCTATTACATAAAGCTTCTATTTCCTCCATATAGTGACTAGTATAAATAACTGTTGTACCATTCTTATTAATCGTTTTGATTGCTTCCATAATTTTATTTCTTGATTGAGGGTCAATTCCAACTGTTGGCTCATCCATAATGAGAAGTTTGGGGCTATGTGCGATTGCACAAGCTATATTCAATCTACGTTTCATTCCTCCAGAAAATTTTGATGGAAGTTCTTTATGTCTACCCCAAAGTCCAACAAACTCTAAGGCCTCTTTAGTTCGGGATTTAAGTTCGTTTCTTCTAAAACCATACAATGAACAAAAGAATTTAACATTATCATATGCACTTAAGTCTTCATATATTGCCAGCTCTTGTGGCACTACACCAAGAGCACTTTTAAAATCATTTTGCTGATTTTTAATACTTTTACCTTTATAATATATATCTCCACTATCTGGAGATACAATTGTAGTAAACATATTAATAGATGTACTTTTTCCTGCTCCATTTGGTCCAATAAAACCTAAAATATCCCCTTCTAGTATTTTAAAACTCTCTCCTGATACAACTTCCTTATTGTTATATCTTTTAGATAACTTTTCAATCTCTAATAGTACATTTTCCATTTATAAAACCTCCTAATATTTTAACCAATATTATATATCCAATGTTGTACATATTATTTTTTTAAAACACGAGTCTTTGACCCGTGTTATTATAAATAAACTTATTTTTTATTTTGTAATTTTAGTATTATTTTATCTATATTTTCTATAGCTTTATCTGGATTATTAATTATTTCATCTCTGAGTTTTTGAACCTCTAATAGTTCACTTGTTTCCTCAGTTGCAAATAAAAAATCGTCTTCTATATTTGAAAAATCTATAGATTTAATTATGTTTTGTGTTTCATAACCAACAGATATGTACTTATCAATATTATTGAGTATTTCCTCATGCCATAGTATTTGATAATTCAAATTATCTATTGTCATATCAAAAGCAATTCTTTCTGTTGGAAGACTTTTTTTATCAATTTTTTTAATCTCTTTCCAGCTTTCCCAATACTTTTTCTGCTCTGTCAGATGCTTTATATGTTTTTCAAGATTTGTCTGTATAGTATCTCTTGGTAATACATCTAAAATATTATACAGCAGGAATTTATTTGAACCTACTGGAACTATAGGCATCTGTAGTTCTTTTTGTAGTTCTTCTTTTAACTCCACTTTACCACTTTGTGTAATCTCATAAATCTTACGAATTCTAGCACCAGTTTTTTCTTCTCTCAAAACTCTGACTGCTCCATCTTTTTCTAGCTTTGCCAATGCATAGTAGATTGAACCTGATTGTATTTTAGTCCATCTATCTGCTCCAGAAACTTGTAAAAATTTTTGAATTTCATATCCATGTGTTGGCTTAATATTTAAATAATATAAAATTAAAGTACGTATCAGAGAAATTCACCACCTTATACTCTATCTTGGATATTATATTATCACCAACGTTGTATATAGTCAATAGTTCTTATTTAAATAAATATATCATGACTTATTATTTTTATTCTTTAGTACAAGGGCTTCCATGAGACATACATATCCAGTTGTATTTTAAATTTTCTAACTCACTTACAGATTTCATCATTTTTTCAGAATTCCAATTCCACAGGTTAGGATATGGAATTATATTTCCATTCTTGTTCTTAACTAAATCTCCTGCAAACAAGACATCTTCAAAAAGCATGCACACATGTCCTGGTGTATGTCCAGGAGTATGAATAATTTTTATATTCCCAACTTGCATATTATTTCCATAAGCTTCTACATCTTTAAGAATTCTTTTTGAAATTGTTTTTCCAATAAATTTTTTGAATCCAGGTCTGTCCTTCTCTCCTATAATAAAAGGCATATCTTCTATATGAGCCCACACTTTTGCTCCTGTGTGTTCTTTTAATAACTTAATATTAGATATATGGTCAACATCATGATGAGTTAGTAAAATATGCTTAATATCAGTTAGTTTAATCCCAAGTGTTTTTAGTTCTTTAATTATACCTTTCCCCATAAAGGGAAATCCTGTATCTATCAGAGTAATCTCTTCATCAAACACAATAAAACAATTTGCACCACGAGTACTATCTAACATCAGTACATTTTCTTTTATTTTCATAAATAAATCCCCCTTATTTTATATTTTACCTATATAATTAATTAGTAAAGTTATAATAAATTATAGTGTTTTACATTAACTTTATTTTTAAAAAGTACACTATCGTTATACAAGTATACCATCGGTATATTTTTTTATCAATAGAAAGGAGTATTTTATATGGCAGAATTATCAAGAAGAGATAAAGAAAAAATACAAAGAGAAAATGAAATTATCGATAAAGCAGAAAAATTATTTTGTCTCAATGGATTTGATAACACTTCTATGAATGAACTAGCAAAAGAATCAGAATATACAAAACGTACTATATATAAGTATTTCTCATGCAAAGAAGATTTATTTTTTGCGGTTGTACTAAGAGGATATAAAAGACTTTGGGACAGTGTTAAAATAGAAAATACAAAAGGGAAAACTGGATTTGAAAAATTAAAATTTTCATATTCTGCATTTCATAAATTTTATCGTAAAGAGCCTTCTTTACTTGCTTTAATGGGAATGATTGGACTTGTACAATCTAAAAACTCAGACTCAGAGATACCTTTTAAAGAAAAGTTTTTTTCTTTTAATAAGTTTATGTTTGAAGAAATCCAAGAACTATTTGAAATGGGAAAAATTGATGGAAGTATTAGGTCAGATATTGAAATACCTACTCTTATGTATTCATCAATATTTACACTTACAGGATTTTTTAATTTATTATCTGTAACAGGAAAGTCGTATCTCAACAATTTTAATATAGAAGAGAACAAATTTATCGAAACAACACTTAACCTTTTGATAGATTCACTTAAATCTTAATTTGAATTTATAAGTTTTTGACAGTGATTTTACTTTCTGTGCAAGGTAATCTAAAAGATAAAAGGGGAAATTTGTTGTGGAGCACAAATTTCCATTGTGTATGATTTTGTGTACCTGTATAATATCTCTATAAATAGGAATTTACGTTGGAGGGCTGTGTATGGACGAAAAAGATAACAGAAATAGTTATGCTACTTTATATATGTTTATAGGTGCAGGAATTGGTATTGCTATCGGTTTTGCGATTGGTATCTTTCAAGGAAAGATTGGAATACCAATGTGTTATGGATTAGTAATTGGAATGGCATCAGGAGCTGGTATTGAGACTATTATAGAAAAGAACAATAGTCAAGATAAAGATTAAAACAAATTCTAGTTTGATAACTGCATATTCAATACTGAAAGGACTGAAAATAAATGGCAAAAATACTTCTTTTAGAAGATGATGATACAATTGCATTTGGAGTAAAAACTTCTCTAGAAAAGAAAAATCATGTGGTTTGCTGTTATAGCACAATTACTGAGGCTAAGAAAAAATTTGACAAAGACATCGATTTAATTTTACTTGATTTAAATTTACCTGATGGAACTGGATATGAATTTTGTAAATATATTAAAAATATAAGAGATACTCCAGTGATATTTTTGACAGTGCGTGATGATGAAAAAGATATTGTACACGGTTTGGATATGGGTGCAGACGATTATGTAGTTAAGCCATTCTTGCTTTCAGTACTTCAATCTAGAATTAATGCTGTACTTAGACGTACTCATTCTAGCACTACTAGCACTCTTACATGTGAAAATATAAGATTGAATAAAGATGAAGTCAAAGTATATTTGGACAATATTGAAATCTCTTTGACAGCAGGAGAATACAAACTACTCCTAAGTCTAATGGAAAATAAAAATAAAGCACTTACTCGTGCAAAACTATTAGAAATGCTCTGGGATATAGATGGAAACTTTGTAAACGATAATACTCTTACTGTTACAATAAAGCGACTTAGAGAAAAACTAAAAAATCCATCCTGTATAAAAACCTTGAGAGGTATAGGATACAGAATGGAGGATAGCGAGTGAAAATAAAAAAAAATATCAATAATACTGTTGTTTTTATAGTATTCTCCTTAGTTGTTGCTATTTTGTTAAGTATAATTCTAACAACTGTAACTTCTTCTGAAGAATATAATATGATGGCTAAAACCATTGGTACATCCTATCAACTTAACCCTAAATCTACAGAAAACATTTTAAAATCATTAAAAAATTCAAATTCTTATGACTTTAATGTAGGAAATGAGATTTTATTAAAACATGGTTATACTAAAAATACATTTTGGTATAAAAACTTTTTTTATTTCATGATAGTGTCCTTTATTATAGTGTCAATAATGGCTATAGTTATGTTTATAATTCAGTATAGCAAAAAAAGATATAACAATAGTAGAATCAATACGCTTACTCACTATTTGGAAGAAGTTAATTTAGGGAAAGAATCTGTACTTTTACGATGTGAAGATGAGTTTTCACATCTTGAAGACGAGATATATAAAACTGTGGGAGAACTTCGTTCCTCAAAAGAATTTGCTTTAAAAGAAAGACAAACTCTTTCAGATAATCTTGCAGATATTGCACATCAACTTAAAACTCCAATTACTTCTATGTCGCTCATGGCGCAATTACTTGCAGAAACTTGTCCAGAGGAAGAAATAGATTACCTTAATAGACTTACAAATCAAATATTAAGATTAGAAAGATTAGTTTCCTCTTTACTTACTTTGTCAAAATTAGATGCAAGTACTTTAATATTTGAAAGTAAACTTATAGATGTCCATTCTCTTCTCTCTTATGCAGTTGAACCTATAGAAGGAATTTTAAAAGAAAAAAATCAGACATTTTTTATTGAAGGCTCTTCTTTAGTAGAATTTGAAATTGATATAAACTGGACTTTGGAAGCTCTTTTAAATATTCTTAAAAACTGTAGTGAACATGTAGAAGATGGTGGGCAAATTATTGCTTATTATAGTAAAAACCCTCTATACATTGAAATTATTATAGAAGATAATGGTAAGGGTTTTGCTCAAGAAGACCTGCCATATATTTTTAATCGGTTTTATCATGGTAAAAATGCTAGTAAAGACAATATTGGTATAGGTCTTGCTCTATCAAAGTCTATTATAGAAGGTCAAAATGGTACTATACATGCAGAAAATTGTCATCATGGTGGTGCAAGATTCATAATTAAGTTTTATACATAAAAAATTGGATTATAGGAAAACACCTATAATCCAGTTACATTATATCCTATTTGTCTATCATTTACACATTATCTATTACTTACACACAATATTCTTTAAAATTGCTTTTAAAAAATATTCAAATAAATCTTGTCTACATTGTCTCATTTTTTATAGATTCTACTATGTTTTCACTCTTTAATTGTTTACATCCCATAGTATATGACGCTATTACTACAATAAGTATCAATATAGTAAAGCTTGTAACTATAGATATTGGAGCAAATAATAAGTACTCCATAAAACTTATTTCATTTATATGGATGAAAGCATACAATATAGCTATTTGCGCAGGAATACTGAGTAATAATGGTGTAAGACCAAAAAATAATCCTTCTAGGATGAGCATCTTTTTCATACCCTTTGGAGACAATCCTGAAGAACGTAACATAGCAAACTCTTGTCGTCTACTTCTAAGATTTCCTGAAACAGTCGCCCACACATTTGATAAACCAATTGCAGCTAATAATGCTGTAATAAATCCTACTATCAAATTCATAGTTATTTGTCCACTATCACTTAATTCTTCATTTTCTACAACATCATTAATGCTATAATCACCTGACCCATAATATTTGTTGCAAATAGATTCAAACTCTTTTCTTACCTTAGAAATATTATCATGATTATCTATTTTAAATAGTCCTGTTATCCTATTTGATTTTAATCTACGATTTTCATGATAGTTTTTAGACAACTCTTGTACTGTAGACATTGGCACTACTTGAATTAATGTGTATCTACCAAGACTTTCTGCTATTTGGGGAAGTGTATCTGTAATAGTTCCTACTTTCATATTAAAAGTATAGTTTCCCTCATCTTCATCATAGACCTTTTCATTTAATGTAATGTTATCTCCTACAGAAAGATTTAGATAATCTATATATACTTTATCTCTACGTGTACTGCGATTAATATCTTCCTCACGATTATATACAATTGAAATTGGATTTTTTGTATCATAATATGGTTTTGGATCTATAGAAAGTTGTTTGCAATATTTTGCAAAACTCTCATCATCAAGTCCAATCATAGTTGAAGTGATACGAAACTTACCATCACGTTCTATAGGATAATATTTTTTAGCTGAGACTATATTTTTAAATCCTCCACTCTTTGCAAGCTCTTTTGAAGCATCTTTTTCAGTTAACCAAGTTACTGCAGACATTTTTAGATAATATAATGAACTCTCTACACCTTTTGTATTGTTTAATTGTTCTAAAAACTGTTTTTCTGTAGGTTCACTATTTTCTAGATACAGTGATATATCCCTTTGACTAGCATAAATATCACTACCATAAACACTCTCTGCACCTTTTTGACATGCAATTATATTTAAAAAGCTTGTCAATAGTAAAAAAGAAAGTGTTAAAGATATTGTTGCAGTACGATAAGATTTTTTACGGGCACGAAGCGCATTTACTGCAAGTTCTCCTTCTATACCAAATAACCTTGTTAATGAGTATTTATTCGAACTTTTAATTCTAACACTATCACCTTGCCTTATTGCTTCTATAGGTGCTATTTTTGATACTCTACGTGCTGGGATAAGTGCAGAAATCCATACTGTTATTATTGTAAGTAAAACAGCTGGTAAGAAAGCAGGAATACCATAAGTAAAGATTACCTGTTGATTATCAATAGTAGTATTTACTGAATTAATATAACTTACAAGACCATTACACAATGCCCATCCTAAAAATAAGCCTATGGGCAAAGGAATAATTGTCAATAAAAAACCTTCAAAAACCACAGACTTTTTAATCTGCTTTGGTGATGCTCCAATACTAGCCAGTATACCCAATTGAGTAAGTCTAGCATTTGCTGATAATGCAAAAGCATTATAAATCACCATTACAAATACAGCTACTGTAAAGATTGCTATTGTTAAATACATAAGAGGTGTTGAAAATTTTTCTATACTGTTCATAGATGCTTTCTGTTCTGGAGAAAAGACTAACATCTTTAAAAGATAATTACTATTATACTTAAGATTATATTTTCCATATTCATTCATTTTCCACCCTAATGATTTAGCAAGCTTTGGAAGTTCTTTATATGTATCTCTAATATTTTTAAATCGTAAATACACAGTAATATTATCACTAGGCTTTATACTTGCTCTATCAAGATAACCAAGAGCTGTATATGCAGGTACAACTGATGAAGTAGTAACATCTATTTTTCCTACTATTGTCAACGTAGTCTCTGAGACCTTTTTAAAACTTTCACCTTTCGATTTTGGAGCTACGGGTTCAAGAGAGTTTCCATTTAGTATTCTATCTCCTATTGGGATAGTAATTTTATCACCAATTTTTACATTTGGATTACTCTCAAAATATTGTTTTGATAGTGCAATTTCATTAGCATTATTTGGTCGACGGCCCTCTAGTATAGTGTCCTTTTCTGGCATATAATTCCAATATTCTGATGTAGCATTTCTATAAATTATATAATCCCTTTTATCATCATCAATTTTACCTACATACCACTGACCTTTAATCATTACATCATCAACTGAAGAGAAATTTTCAATTAATGATAAGTCACTTCCATAAGTTTCATCAAATAACTCTCCATGCCAATTACCTTCTTTCTCAACTGAAAGCCTTATAAAATCACTCCACATTGTATATAACAGTCCACATAAAGAAGACATCATAGTTGTAGTAAGTAATATAGCTAACATTATAGCCATACTACTACGCTTATTACGACGTACAAAATCTAAGGTGTATTCTTGAAGAATATTCATTTCTTCACCACCTTTTCAGAAACTATCATACCATCTTCCATAGTTATAATACGATTTGCTTCTAATGCTATTTTTTCATCGTGAGTAATAAGAAGTATTGTTTGATTAAATCGTTTATTTGATAAGTTTAGTAAATCTACAATTTCTTCAGAATTTTTTCTATCAAGATTACCTGTTGGTTCATCTGCTAATAAAATAGCTGGTCTATATATTAAACTTCTAGCTATGGCTACTCTTTGCTGTTGCCCACCTGAAAGTTGACCTGGAAGATGTTTAAGCCTATCAGTTAATCCAAGTGTAGATACAATTTCCGAAAACCTATCTTCATCCACTTTCCTTTTATCAAGTAACATTGGTAATAATATATTTTTTCTAACATCAAGAGTAGGTATAAGATTATAAAATTGATATATAAGCCCTACTTTTCTACGTCGAAAAATTGCCAATGCTTCCTCTTTTAAGCTTGCTATTTCAGTATCTTCAATATAAATTTTTCCAGATGTAGGTCTATCTACCCCTCCAAGCATATGAAGTAATGTAGATTTTCCAGAACCAGAGGCTCCTACTATAGCTACAAAATCACCTTTTTGAACTGATAAATTCAAATTATTAAGAGCTGTCACCATAGTTTGATTTGAGCCATATGTCTTTGTTAAATTTTCACATTTTAATATTTCCATATACAATCATCTCCTTTATAGTTAAAGTTTATCAATCCAAAATGACATTATAGTGACACACCAAATATCCTTTTATGTCTACTTAAGATAATATAAATAAAATAAAAACTATGCAATATATTTATCAATTCATTGCATAGTTTCTTAAATCTACTTATATTTTAATTTAAAATTATATCTATTATATATTACTGTAATATTTCTTAATTATATCAATCGCAATCTCTTTTACTTTTGGTCCTCCTATTTCTTTATTAGAATCATCTGACTTAATAGCGAAGTAATATGTATCATCTTCATTCTCTACCATACCAACAAACCATGCATCAACACATTGCTTCTTTTCATCAAATCCTGTTCCAGTTTTACCATATACATTTATTTTCTTATCATTTATATCTATTTTCATAATGTCCTTTAAGAGATTAATATTCTCTTTTTTAAAGCTTGTATCACCCTCAAAAATTTTAGCTAATACTTGCTTTTGCTCTTTGGGAGATATTTTTAATGAAGATTCTAACCAGAACCCATTTAAATCTTTACTTCCATTTTTTAAATTTCCTTCCCACTCACTAATGTCACAATTTCCATATTTTAGATTATCTAGTGTATTTTGAACAAATTTAGCATCAACTTGATTCATCAGTTTTCTATGATACCAAACACAAGATACTTTAAATGCTTCCTCTAGATTAAGATTTCTATTCCAATCTTCAATCTCATAAATTGTGCCATTATACCCCATAACTGATTCTTTTGAATCTACTATTCCTTTTTCTAAACCAATTAATGTTGAAATTATTTTAAAAGTAGAACAAGGTGAAGCCCTTGTTTCAATTAACTCTTTGTTATATATATTATATTCTTTATTTTTACTACTATAAAAAATAGCTCCTCCACTAATATCTTTAAAACAGTCACTATAATCAACTACATTAACTTTATCTTTTTTCTGCTGTGTACTATCTTTAGTCTCCAATTCATTTGATTTAAAATTTGTATTGTTACTCTTAATGTTTTGTTCTTTATTCTTTTGATTACTTTCTATTGAATATTTTGCTATAAACGCAATGATTAATAGAATAATTATTAAAATAAAACTTGTTTTTCTCTTCATACCTTACTCCTTCCTAACATGTATATTTATAATCCTCCTTTAAAATAATAGATATCATCTGTCATATACTCTAAACGAGGAGCTTGAATGTGTTTATTGACAAAGTCTAGCTCTGACTTATTTTCTTTTAAATCCTTAAAGAATACAATCCCATCAACAGATTGTAATTCAGCTCCAAAGAAAAAATAAACTGATTTTTTATTACCAACTATCTTAGTTACATCTACATTTCTATTTAGCTTATTTATTTTATTTACTACTGCTTCAGAAAATATATTTTCTAACTCCTTTTTACCAAGTTTAATATTTAGATTATATTCAGAATTTAACTTTTCTTCATCGCATGCTTTTAAAACCGCTTGTGCAACCTCTATATAATCCTTTTTGTAAAGTTGGAATCTAAAACTTTCACTTGGTCCAGGAAGAAATATAGTACCTATACTTATAAAAGTACAAACTATACTTCCAATTACTTTTCTTTTATTTAAATCTTTTTTAAGAAATAGCTTAATAATATGTACACAAATCCATATAAAAGCAATCAACATTAATGGTATTGCAAATAATCCTATGAATAGTAAAATCACTCCTCCTCTCAATATAATATTTCCACAAAGAAATAAGAAGTCACTTACAAGAAATAAAACTACAGGAATAAGTATTCCTTTTATATTTTCTTTACCTAATATAATTATCTTGATTAAAGCTATTATGAAAACAGCTATTATAACTATCAGTAACATTATTTTCTCCTTTCAAGCAGTAAAATTATGTCTGAGTATACACCCAAAACTTACTATTGTAATATTTTAAATATTACAATAGTAAGTTTTAAAAGTCAAGTTATTTAAATCTTTTATACTCGCTCATTTTTACTAAGTTCTAAATAAGTTCTATGATAGAATTTTTGTTTTTTTATATGTAACATTATTAATTAATACTGTTTACAATGTAAGCAAATTTAAAAATAATATCTGCAATATAGCAGAATATATCATGAAAGTAAGTTTTAATCTTATTATAATATAACTACATAATATAATTACGCCACTCAAATATATAAAGAAAGGACTTAGTATTTATGTCAGATATCATAATAAAGGGACTTACACATAATAATTTAAAAAACGTATCACTTAAACTTCCCAAAAACAAAATCATTGTCTTTACTGGAGTTTCTGGCTCTGGAAAATCAAGTATTGTCTTTGATACAATTGCAGCAGAATCACAAAGACAAATGAATGAAACATATTCAGCATTTATTAGAGGTCGACTTCCAAAATACAAAAAACCTCATGTAGAACTGATTGATAATTTAACTGCTTCTGTAATCGTAGACCAGTCTCCTCTTGGTGGTAATGCACGTTCCACAGTAGGAACTATAAGTAATTTGTATTCTTCACTAAGATTATTATTTTCTAGAATTGGAAAACCATATGTAGGGACAGCATCATACTTTTCATTTAATGACCCAAATGGTATGTGTAAAAACTGTTCTGGAATTGGTAGAGTCAAAGTAATTAATATTGAATCTATTCTAAGTCCTGAAGATTCATGGAATACAGGTTGTGTAAATGACTCTCTATTTAAACCTAATTCATGGTATTGGAAACAATATGCTGAGTCTGGACTATTTGACTTAGATAAACCTCTAAAGGATTATTCTATGGAGGAATATAATTTATTGCTATATGGCTCAAGAGATGGAAAAAGCAAACCTGAAAATTCAAAAATTGAAGGAATTTTTAATAAATACAATCAAACATATCTAAATCGAGATATTAGTAATATGAGTAAACATACCAAAGAAAAGTCAGAAAAACTTATAACTGATGAGGAGTGTCCTGAATGTCATGAAAAAAGATTAAATAAAGATGCACTTAACTGCACTATTTTAGGGTATTCTATAGCAGATATGAGTAATATGGAATTTACTGAACTTTATAATTTACTCTCTCAAATAAATGATAAGAGAGTTGAAACTGTTGTAGATGCTCTTACTGATGGCTTAAAAAGAATGATTGATATTGGACTTCCTTATTTACATCTAAATAGGGAGTCGACATCTCTATCTGGAGGAGAAGCTCAGAGATTAAAACTTGTACGCTATATGGGAAGTAGCCTCACAGGTCTAACTTATATTTTTGATGAACCCAGCACTGGTATGCACCCAAGAGATGTACATCGTATGAACCAATTATTGAAAAAACTTAGAGACAGGGGAAATACAGTTCTTGTCGTTGAGCATGATAAAGATGTCATATCTATAGCAGATGAGATTATAGATATTGGTCCAAATGCTGGTAAACAAGGTGGAAATATTGTATTTCAAGGCACCTATAGTGAATTACTTCTAGCAAATACACTTACTTCAAAAGCTATGAATTTATCACTATCTATAAAATCTAATACTCGTAAACCAAAAAACTTTCTTCCAATTAGAGGAGCTTGTTTGCATAATCTAAAAAATATTGAGATAGATATACCAGTTGGAATCATGACAGTTGTTACTGGAGTTGCTGGTTCTGGTAAAAGTACTTTGATTTCTCAGGTCTTTGCACAGAAATATGAAAAAGATGTTATTAAAATTGACCAAAATCCTATTACAGCTACAAATCGTTCTATGCCAGCTACATTTCTTGGCTTTTTTGATGAGATAAGAAAACTTTTTGCTAAGGAAAATAATGTTGGAGAAAGTTTATTCAGCTTTAATTCTAAAGGAGCTTGTCCTATTTGTAACGGAAAAGGAGTACTTGTTACAGAGCTAGTGTTTATGGACCCTGTTGTTAATACATGTGAGTCTTGTAAAGGTACTCGATATAATGAAGAAGTACTGTCAAAATTGTACAATGGTAAAAATATAGTCGAAGTTCTTTCTATGACAGTAGATGAATCTCTGGAATTCTTTACAGAAAAGAAGCTTTGTAAAATACTACAAACTATGAAAGATGTGGGATTATCTTATATGACTTTAGGTCAACCACTTAGTACACTATCTGGTGGAGAATGTCAAAGAATTAAACTAGCAAAAAATCTTAATAAAAAAGGGACTATATACATTCTGGATGAACCAACTACTGGTCTTCATATGTCTGACATTGACAAGCTTATGTTGATTTTTGAAAGAATAGTAGATAGAGGTAATACAGTTATTATCATTGAACATAATTTAGATGTTTTAAAGCAAGCAGATTGGGTGATTGATATTGGACCTGATGGTGGTAAAAATGGTGGAGAGGTTGTGTTTGAAGGTACTCCATCAGAAATGTTTAAAAAAGGTAATACTATAACATCAGACTTCCTTAGAAAATCAATAAAAAAATTTCAATAAATACAGGTATATACACAAACTTTAAAGTTGTATAATTGGCTAATTTATAAAGTACTCTTAGGTAAGATTATATAAATAATCTTTACCCCGTTTGCATTACCCCTTGAAAACACTGCGTTTATCGAGTTTTTCTTGGGGTTTTTATCCCTTATTTCCCTTGTTTTTTCCCTTATCAGAAATCTACAAGGGAAAATGTGTTTTCAAGTCAAGCCGTAGCCACTTCGAGAAGCATCACAGAGTTCCGCTTTGATTCTCTTGTAGCATGGGCATAGATGTTCATGGTGGTGTTAATATCGGAATGACCTAACAGCTCCTGTACATCATTTGGTGCAGCTCCATTGGCAAGGAGCTTACTGGTGTATGTGTGTCTGAGTTGATGAAAGTGGAAATCATCCAAGCCGTCAACTCTTTTTCTCAGAGAGCTACACATTCCTATAATTGCACTCGGTGCTACAAGAGTACCATCTGGACGCAGGCAAACGAGAGATATATTGGTGTACGCTTCTGACACATTGGCTGTTACGGGCTGAGAGTGCAGATAGTAGTAAGTGCGGTTTTTCACTTTCTCTATGGTGTAGTAGTTATGGTGGTACAATTCGCCACACTGCTTTCTGTTTTTCTGCTGCTCTTTCTTTGCCTGCACAAGTATGTTGGTCAATGTATCCCCAAAATCTACGGTGCGTATCTTTTTTCGTTTTGTCGGCCCGATTGTCATAGCCTTTCGGGTATTATTATAGCATATGCTACGCCTAACTGTTAAGTATTTTCCCTCTAAGTCAATGTCCTGCCAAGTCAAGCCACAAACCTCTCCGAGCCTTAATCCTGTGTAGTAAGCAATTTGTATGGGGAGCAATGCAGGGTTATTTGTTCTCTGCAAATACTCTGACATCTGCCTAAACTGCTCATCTGTAACAACAGGGGATTTGTCCGTTTCTCCATCTGCATCACTGCTGAACATCTCAAAATCATCTTGATTTCCTCTAAGCACCACATATTGCATAGGATTAAAGGTAATCAGTTGTTTCGGGAATACTGCAAAACGGAACGCTCCACGCATGACTGCTGCATAAACATTAAGACTTCCTGCTGACAGTGGTTTTGATTTTTTTCCATTTGATAATGGTTGGGCAGAGGAAAGTGAGTCGAAAAACTTTTGCAAATGTTCTGCTGTGATTGTTTTCAATTTCCGTTTCCCAATGGAATGTTGCTTAACCCGATTTGCTGTATTCAAATATGACCGTTCAGTTCCGTTACTGCGTTTGCTTGGGGCAAGTTCTTCCTCAATCCACATATCCAACATATCGTTTAATGTGATATTAGAAGCCTTTGCAACAAATGCTTGATTTTCATATTCGTCCATAACTTTTCGGAGCAGAGCTTCAGTTTCGCTTTTGCTCTCAGTGCCGGGCATTTCTTTTTGTATGCGGTTGTCGCTTGCATCCTCTACATAAAACCGATAGTACCACTTCTTTCCCTTTTTTCTAACAGACCCTTTTGCCATAATAAATTCTCCTTTCATCACGGCAAAGGTTACTGTTGCAATGTGATACCATTATTATAAAGGCAAAACACTGATTGCACAACTTTGCCATTTTTTCGTTGTCATATATTTTTCACCTGTTCCATATCCAAGAGGTTTATCCCTTGGTTAGCAGCCAAAAACTGCTCCAACACATCTGTACGAATAACATTTTTTCTTCCAATAAATAGTGCTGGCAATTTTCCGTGCTTAATTAACATTCTCAATGTATTTCTGCCGATGCCTGTATAAGCGGCAGCTTCATCAACGGTTAAACCAAATTTATTTCCTGTGCGTATTGCATTAGCGTTCATTTTTGACCTCCTTTTCATGATTGCATTTATATAAAATAGAAAGACCGCAACACCTTTTTTTTGGAACAGAAATAGAGTGTTGCGGTCTATTTTGTCTTTGTCATAAGATTTGCCGTATTTGCCACGCACCCCCGACAAAGGGAATATTTTGAGTTGCTGTTGGCACAGCTATCATAGCCCCACAGTACCGTGGCTTGTCCAAAAGCCACGCATACCGCAGGAACTCCCCCTGTTTCTATCGTTTTGGAGGCGGAACGGCACAAAGTATCATTGTCACTTATGTGGGTCATTGCGGACGAGTTGCCTACTCAACTTGTAAAGCTGAGTTACTCGGCTCTAACAGTCCATTTGTCGCTCCAAAGGTATTTTATTCACCTCCCCATACCCTCATCTTAGCGATGCCTGTTAAGTCGCTTTGCCTTTCGGCTCACATAAGTAATGTACTCAAAATATCGTATATGAAATTGTCAAGGTACAATTACGCTGTTTGGTATGCGAGAGAAAAACTTCCTCTCATATACCTTTAGAAAAAAGAGGGATATTCGGACTCGGATTACAAATTATTTTTTAAATACTGTTCCATATAAATTAACCCACGCTCAATGGATTTTCTAATTGCCTTTTCGGTCACTCTCTCAGCTTTGGCAATGGCTGTTTTACTCATTCCCAAGAAGTAATGAGCGTAAATGCGTTTTGCCTGCTTGTCCGGCAAAGATGCAATAGCGGCATGGAGCTGCTCTCTCGTGAGCTTACGCTCGTAAATCTCATCGGGTGAGAGGGAAACAAACAAGGCACTGTGTTCAATGCCGTCATCACGGTCAAGCGAGTAGTAGGCTTTGTGGTAATTTATCTTGCTGTGGTAGGCTTGCTCTGCCTTACGGTATTCCTCCAAGATGTCAAACACCTCATCGGGAACATCGTGGTATGTGTCTGTTGTAATGTGGTCATAGTATTTTTTAAAGTTTACTTTTTTCATGGTTTGTACCATCCTTTCGATTTGGGGTTAGCTGAAATCGAAAGGACAGTGGTGGAGAACGGCAGCGAGGGCTTATAAACGCAAAAATGCCCGACTGAAATTCATCAAATCTCAATCGGGCACGGGCGTACTTATTTCGTGCTATGTAGTTTATAATTTCGGATTGTAGACCATAGTCGCCCCACAATGTGGTATGACTTTTTTTGATAAGTTACCAAGCAATTGGGAAAAAGAAAACACGGCGATACCTCCTTAGATACCGCCGTATCCTTAAAGAAGGGTAACTTTAATACACCTACCTTGTTTGCTTTTTGAAAAAGAAAAATGGCGGCTTTGATTGTTATTCAAAACCGCCGCTTTGCTACTTATATTTTGTTTTGGCACATGAATACCTGCCGCCACAACAACGGTTTTTTTTATTTCCGTTGGGACGGTACATTTAGATGTTAAAATTATTATTTTTTAACCAAAGCATATATTCGGCTGTCATAAATATTGCCGTCTTTGTAAATAGAATTTTTAAGTGTTCCTTCAAATACAAAGCCACATTTTTCAAGCACTTTGCAAGAAGCTTTATTGTGTGAAAAAACAACAGCATAAAGCCTAACAATATCATATTGAGAAAAGCATAGTTCTATCATTTCTTTTATAGCATGTGTCATAATTCCTTGCCCCCAATATGATTCACCTATCCAGTAACCAATTTCGGCGCTTTTTTCATAAATATCTTCACCAATAGAAACACCTACACTTCCAATCGCTTTGTCATCTTCAATGATTGCAAGATTTATATGTTTATTATCACATCTTTGGCAGTGTGTGATAAATTTCTCAGCATCCACAACGGAATATGGATATGGAAAAATATTTCTCAAATTTTTTGATACATTCCTATTGTTAGCATTTTTTACTAAGTCATTTATATATTCAGTTGACCAATTTTCTAATTTCATTTTATTCCTCCAAAGTCAATAATCTATCAATACCTATCCCACTTATCAGACAACGATTTTTCTTATTTCCTGTCATTTCACTAATCCAGTTTACAAAACCGCCATCAGCAATTTCAATTACATTATCATTGCAATGTAGATAAATCTTAAAATTTATTCCTTTGTAGTAAGCATTATCTTCACTATTCAAATCAATAGTAATTTGAATCTCTGGTAAAGAAGACTTTACTATAGCAGTCATTTTTTCAAAGAATCCATCTCGGTCGGGATAACCTCCACGTTTTCGTAAGCAAATACTTATTTTTGAGTTTTCAATATTTGTAAAGAGGTCTTTGTAATAGTTTAGATGCTTTATTAGCAATTCAGATTCACATAAATATGAACCCTTATCTTTTCCAGAGGAAACTATGCAAAATATTCCAAAGTGGGCATAAAACCCTTTACCTTCAAAGGTTTGAGCACGTACTACTCTTGTAGTCGTAGCATAATGGATAGCATCTTCGTTACGTAATATTTTCTTTTTTAAACCGTCAGCAATAATAATTGCTATCATATTAGAAGGGTCCGATAAAGTTTCGGTTCCCCGTAATGCACTAATTACATTGTTTTGATTTACACATCCAAAAACACTACAACTACCAAGCGGAGCGGAGGGAGAAAGCAGCAGATTTTTAATTCCTAGCTTTTCTGAAAGGGATAACAACTTCACCTCTAAATTATGAAAGGCAATTGGGTCAAAATGGCTTGGACTAGTGAAACGATTGGTAGAAAACGCAGCTAATATGTTTTGAGGTGTCTTTTTTATTACAGCTGACTGAAAGACGCTTAATAGAAAAGAGTTTATATCCGAGTTATTTAGATTTACTATCTTATCTATTATTTTTACATCACCTAAGATGTTTAAAATTCTGCTTATAGCAACATTCATGATATACCTCCTAAGAATTTATGCTTATAAGTATATTACATTTAGACAGCTTAATAATAAAGGTCAATTGACCACAAAAAAGAACAGACATCTTGAAAATGAAGATGTCTGTTCTTATCATTCTATATATGGAAGATATTTTAGAAGTTCCTTAGGATTTATAATAATAAACTTGTTATCTGAAAAATCGAGTAATTCTTGTTTTTTACATTCGTCTATTGCCCGATTAACGCTCCTAATAGGTGAATTCACTTCTTTAGCAAGCCGAGATTTATTAAGTGAATCAAGCGTATTTCGATGATAATGCAATGATATACTCCGAAGCAAGCGTTCTTTTACTGTGAGCTCCAAAATGTTTTCTACCAATTGGGCATTAATAATTAGTTTTTCTGCTAATCCTTGTATTAAGAATTTTGTTGCATTAAAATCATTTTTAATCCATTCCAAAAAATCAGCTCGGTAAAGTCGTTTCACAATACAATCTGCAAGTGCTGTAATTTCTACAGGTTTTTTTCCATCGTAAAATTGTTCTATTTCTCCAAAAAAACTTCCCGATTTATATAAGTAAAGTGTTGCGAAATTTCCATTGGAACTTTGAATGTAAGCTTCAGCAACACCAGACAATAAAAAATAAACGAAATTGTTTTCTTCTTCAGCATATAATATAGTATTTCCAGCAGCATAGCTTTTTTCTTGCAGTTTATCTTTTACTTCTTTGGGCATTATATCAAAAAAATTCATTTTTAAATCTCACCTACCTTCATTGTTGATTTATATCTACCATCAATTGGCTTTGGGGCATCTTTTGGTATCATCCACGCTCGACCAAATTTCTCAGTACCGTTAATGCGATTTTCTTCACATAATTTTTGTATCCGTCTTTCTGATATGCCCCATTTTTCAGAAGCGGCTTTCACAGAAATGTAATCCATAATATCAACTTCCTTTCGCAAAAGAGTATATAATGATTATATACGGATTGACGAATAATAGCAAATTTGTTTTTCACAAATATGAAATTATACACTACCTAATATAAATAATCCTAACCTTTTTTCATACCCCTTTTAAACAATATGTTTTCAAGGGGTTTTTCATGTATTTCACTGTCTGTTTACCTCGATATTTCCCTTATCATAAATCAACAAATGAAAAATCGTTTTATTTGGTACTTATGTAGTGTAAAAAGTACCTACCGCTTGATATGGTAGCAGATACACTGTTTTAATTAACACTAAGCTTAGCGTTCTGATTTGATTTATCACGCAATCATCTGTCTTCACTTCGTTTTCGAACCCTATTGCTACTTTGTTCTACCTTGGATTGACCACAATTTTATTAACAACTAGGTTGCCTGCGCTTAACTTGTTCACAGTCATAACATTAAAATGACATATTAGTCATTTTAATATTGACAGTATATATAAAAGAGACTATAATATATCATATAATAATGACTATAAAGTCATTTTAAAGGAGTTGAGGTAATGCCAAAAGTAAATGAACAGTATTTTGAGGAAAAACGAGATCAGATACTGGATGCTGCGTTTGATGTCTGCATGTCCAAGCCGGTATATGCAGTTAAAATGAAAGATATTATTAAGGAAACAGGCTTTAGTCATGGGCTTGTATATCGATATTTTACTAATTTAGAGGATATCCTATTTGCCCTTATTAACAGAGACTCATCGATTATTGACGTGTCTGCTAAAGTTGATGAAATACTGCACTCTGGACATTCTCCCGAAGATATTGTAAAGCAACTGTTTTCGCTATATTTTGATGCTATTATGATTGGCATCACTGGGTATGGTAAGATTTTCAATGAAATGCTTGCTATGCTTGCCAGCGACCAGCAATATTACCAGAGGTTTCGGGCAAATGTGAAGGTTGCATCCAGCAGCGATTATTTACAAACGCAAGCATATCGATATATCGAAGAGCAAATACAAAAAGGCTATTTCTCTCCAAAACAGACATTAGATGAAATATACTCTTTCATTATGGTATGTCTCAGCGGAATCGAAAGAGACCTAATTCTAACAAGGTGCTACCCTGCCATGCAAGATATTCAGCTAGATATGGATGGATTACTGTCTAGCCTATGTACATCTGTTCTTTTCATGCTTGGAAGTAGCAACCAATCTGAAAATAAGGATAACAAATAAACAGCGATTACAGCGATTTCAAATGGAGCGTACTCTATTTTCTGGTGGGAAATGAATCTATAGATTATTTATGAGGAGGTTATACTTATGTGGAATCACTATAATAAAAAGCTAATACTACAATACTTATTGCTTGTTTTTTTGATTGCATGGAGTGCTACAACAATCGTCATAATAGGCGAACGACTTGAATGGTTTGTAGGACCAATTGGAACTGTCATATACTACTTACTGGTTGGTTTCTCAATTGGGTTTGCTCCGGCTTATGCTGTTATAATCCTTCTTAAAAAAAGTGGTAAGATTCGTGGAATTAAAGAACTTTGGGGCTACATCGTCAAAACCAATCATATATCTAGCTCTCACGTGCTGATTATTGCTATTTTCTTTGCCAGCCAGATTGTAATCAATATCTTTTGCAATCGATACCTTGGAAAACCTTGGTATATGATACTCCTTATGTTTCCATTCATGATTATAGGTGGTGGATTGGAGGAGCTTGGTTGGCGTGGTTTTTTGCAGCCAGCATTAGAGCAAAAACTACCTTTTTTTGCCGCAAGTCTTCTCACAGGCATGATATGGTCCATTTGGCATCTTCCGCTCTGGTTGCTACAGAACTCAAATCAATCCTCCATGAACTTTTTCTCGTTTTTGTGTTGGTGTATCACGGTATCTTTTGTGTTAGCAATTCTATACAGGCTGACAGGTAGTATCATTGTCTGTGTATGTTTTCATGCGTGGTTCAATGCGATTGGAGGTTTATTCACAATGGATCTTTTTATCCAGCCAATACAATCGAAATCAATTGTGCTACTAGGTCTCCAAGTTATTTTAGCTATGATTACTTATAGTAAGATGAATTTGTCTTGGAAGTAACCCAGAAAATACAACGCTTAATATTAAAACATAAGTTTACTGAACTATAAGGAGTTCATATGGATAAAGAAAATAAAAATATGCCTAGTAAAATAGTTTATTCGCTTTCTGAGAAAGGTTATATTGAGTTTAAAGATGCACTTGTATCATTATTCAAAACTTTAATTATAACCTTGTTCCTTTTATAACTGCTATTTTTTATTAAATTCTTATATAAAAAAGAAGCAGTTGATATTCTTACAAAACGATTAGAATATCTTAAAAAAAGAAATATAGATATTGCAAAGCAAATAGATATTTTGAAATTCCAAAACTTGTCTACATAGATTATTTGCAACATCAAGCACAATGCACAAATTATTTAAACAGAGATAGTATAAACAAAAGAACTTATTGGCACGATAAAAGAAATTGCTGAAACTGGGTAAACGTAAATGCTACCCCAGTTTCTTTCAAATAGTGGTGGCAAGGGTTGGTAGAATGCCTTTGTGTACTCCTACACAAAATTTTTTTCAATAAACTCATTAAACATAGTTGCTGTCATGGTGTCAAATTTTTCGTATTTGCCAATGAGGTAAATACGCTCACACACTAAGAATACAAGCGGAAAAACGCATGAGATCAAGATTTTCAATGAATTGAATGGCAATGTATGATACCTCATAACAGGTTAGGAAAATTAAATAGGTTCTATCCTATCTCTACATATAAGTTTCCCTATATGCTGACTACGTTATCTACTAACTCACGACTAAAGTTACGAGTGTGCATAGCTATTTTTTAATCAATTGAGTTAAATTTCCAGTGTATGTAAGCTTAAGTCTATGCATAGCTCGTGTACAAGCAATATATAATAAACTACGGTCGTAATCATTGTAATATGTTTTATTATTTACTGAAGGAATAACAACTTCATCAAATTCCAAACCTTTTGACATTTTAATAGAAGTAATCGATACGCCTTTTACAAAACTAGAACTTTCAGGACATATTAAATTAACATCATATTCTTGCTTAATAACATCATATATTGCTTTAGCCTCGCTGTTGGTTTTTAGTATAATACCAAGGGTAGCATTGGTGCTTTCCTCAAACTGCTCAATCTCAATTTTTATCTTATCTATCTCATCCTGTTCATTACTGCATTTAATTAAAACTGGCTCTTCACCATGTCTTTCAATAGCCTCCAGTGAAGTTATATTTTGAATTTTCTTAGCAAAATTAATAATCTCAAGAGTAGAACGATAACTCTTATTTAACATTACAAGTTCTCCAGCATCATAAATCTGTACCATATCATCTAATGTATGTAAATGATTAGGATTGATTAGTTGTCCAAAATCTCCAAGAATAGTCTTTTTACATTTGAAAAGCAAGTTTATTACAGCATATTGAATAGGAGTATAATCCTGCATTTCATCAATAACAATGTGTCTTATCACTTTGTCTTCTTGCAATCCTTCATAAGCAGCATGAAGATATATAAAAGGATACACATCTGCCCACTCAAGAGTCTTCTTTGATGGCATTACAAACATATCTTGAATATTCATCTGTCTGAAGAAGTCCTTATAAAGTGCCAAAGTATTTTTTATTGTTAACATTCCATTTAGACTTTTAAGTATATTTTTTACTTTTGGTAAGTCATCTTCCATAATATTATCCGATTCAAATCTATAATGAATATCTTCTGCTACCATCTCCAATCTTCGCTTAACTGGATATTTATTATATGCATCAAATCTTATTCGTATCCAATCGCTTTCAGCTATAAAACTTCCAAAAGTGTAATCTTTAGGAATAAAAACAACATTTGGCATTTGTTTTATGTATTTGTCCATAAGCTTTAAAAAATCAAGTGTAGATTTGAAACGTACTCTTTCAGCCCATTGTACATCATTTATTTCCAGAGAATCTTTTTCTCCTTCAAAATCAATAATCCGCTCTAATTGAACTTCGGCTATATCTTCAAAACTTAATTCACACAGTGGTTCTTCTCCTAGCTCAGGAAGGACATTAGAAATATAGTCACCAAAGACTTTATTAGGTGATAGAATAATTACATTATTTGCTGATATCTTATCTTTAAATCTATAAAGAAGAAAAGCAATTCTATGTAATGCTATAGATGTTTTTCCAGAACCAGCTACTCCTTGAATAATAAGAGTGTCAGCCTTGTCATTTCTAATAATTTGATTTTGCTCTTTTTGTATTGTTGAAATAATAGATTTCATCTTTTCATCAGAAGTATTGCTAAGTTCCTGTTGAAGAATATCATCTTGTATATTCATAGAACTTTCAAGTACATATTCCAGTTTTCCATTTTTAATTTTAAACTGTCGTTTACGTGTTATTTCTCCATCTATCCATCCTAATGGTGCATTATATCCTGCTGGTCCTATCTCACAGTCATAAAACATGCTGGCCATTGGAGAACGCCAATCTAGTATTAGAAGCTCGTTTTCATAATCGAATGCAAATCGGCCAATATAATACTTTGAATCGTCATCTTCATCTTTTAATTTAAAATCTATCCTAGCAAAATATGGCGAATCTTTCATTTTAGCAACCTTGTCTCGAACTTTTACCATAAAAGCTCCATAACTATCTATTTGCTTTAGCGCCAACTCATTCTGGAACATTTCATGTGGGTCTATCTCTCCACGATTTTTTACCATATATAATTTAGCATCCATGTAATCTTTATCAAGTTTATCAACTGAATTTTCCGCTTTCTCCAAAGCATTATCCAATTTGTTATTTATATCTATAAGATATGAAATCTCATCTGGAAAAGATGCTTTTAACTCTATCTCTTGTTCAGACATATTATTTTTAGAATTAGATGTGATAGAATTACAACTTTCTAATTGCTGATTTTTAGACATTTGAACCCTCCTTGTCAACTGAGTATTATCTTAAATCATTATACTTAATTGAACTTTATATTTTTTAATCATTCTTGCTATTTGGTTCAAATTTAGTTTTTGTTTTAAATTTCAGCCTCAAAATTTATATTTTTTCTAAATAAAAAATACATTTTCTTATAGTTATAATCAAAGTTATGAGAAACATGGACAAAAAAAATAAATACACCTAAAAAATGTAAAATTCTTTTTTAATACAATAGATTATTAGTACTATTTATTCTCTTTTTCATTTTCAGAAGACAGAACAAATTTTTGAGTAGGATACCCAAATTCAGTCAGCAGTTCAGCTTCTGCAAAGCCTAACTTCTTTATCATATTCCTATGCCCTGTATCAGCTTTATCTCCTTCTCTAAAAGTTGTGATTGAGATGGATGTATCCATCAAAAAATTTTCAATAGCCTTTTTTAAAAATACCTGTGCAATCTCTGAATTACGATATTGAGGATGTATTCCAAAAAAGTCAATGCTTCCAGTTTCTTTATTAAATACCATATTTGCAATAGCAATGTTATTGAATTTTAATATCAAAGCTCTTTCTTCCAAAATATATTGTTCTAATTGAGAGATATACTCTTCCTCCTGTAAATTTGGAAAGCCATCTATAACCAACCTAACTAAATTCATCCATGATGGTATATCAGATATTTTAGCAAGTATAATATCTTTTTCTAATTCCGATATATTTTTTGAAAATAAATTATCTTTTTTCAAAACAAATCTTAGCTGCAAAGGATAAAATTCTTGTTCTTTTCGATATTTATTTGGAGATTTTTTATACATATCTTTAAATACGGAAGTAAATGCTTGTTGACTCTCATAGCCAGCTATCAATGCAATTTCAATAATCGTTTTTTTAGAAAATACCAATAGTTTTGCTGCCTCCGTGAGTTTTCTTCGTTTTATATAATCATGCATTGTCAAACCGACAGAAGTTGTGAAAGTTCTATGTAGATGATATTTTGAATAATGAACAGCATTAGCAACTATATCTAAATCTAGCTTTTCTGATAAATGCTCCTCTATGTAATCAATAGCAGTTATAACATTATTTACTTTATAAAACATTGCAGCTCTCCTCCTTTTATCCATGAGACATTATATCAATTACTTCTTAGTCATATTTAATAAATCTTGCTCTTTTTTATAATGTAACAAAATTTCAACTTTAGAGTTTATTATCTTCTCTTCTATCATTTAATTAAAGACTCCAATCCTTTAATTTGTAATAGTTTTTCGTTTAATAAATCTAAAAATTTGTCTATTGTTTCTTGTTTGCTAGATTCTTTAACTAAATAATAAATAAACCTATCTGGTGGTGCATCCTTTATATAATGTATTTCAATATTAGATATTTCTTTAAGATGATATGCTACTGATACTGGCACAATAGCCCATACATTTTCTTGCCTCATAAAATACTCCAAAAGGGACATTTGGTCCAAAAACACTTTAGGTTGAAGAGTTGAACGAAACCAAAAATTATGCCACAAATCATATTCAGGATTCCATGGAAGTCTTATTTCATCAGCAACATCTAAAACAGATGGGTGCAATTCTCCATTATATTTTGAGCCACAACTTGTTACAAGTAACATGGTTTCTTTAAATATTGGTATGGTTTCTATGTTATTAAAAAACATATCATCTGAAATAAGAGCTATATCAACTTCCCCCTTGGAAACATAATCATATGCTTCATAAGAATGATAGTTGTAAAAGTTTACATTATACTCTGGATATGTATTCATAAAACAGAAAAATACATCTGGAAGGATGTATGAACTAACACTTCCTATAGAGGATATATTTAGAATTTTACTTCTATCAATCTTAGTTATATACTTAGCTTCTTGTAAGAGAGTTTTATATTTTTCTGCAATTGGAACAAATGCCTTCCCTTCTTCTGTCAACTCTGATATTCGTACTCCTTTTTTTCGATTAATTAATTTATATCCCAATTCAGCTTCTAATGCATGTATGCGTCTACTTAAAGCTGGCTGAGTAACATATAAACTTTCAGCAGCAGCAGAAATGCTTCCTAGCTTTATAATAGTCAAAAAAGCTTGTATCTCAAGTTCTGTCATAATCTTACCCCAATTCATAATATAAATATTTATTTATATTATATGGATAAAAACAGCATTTTACAATTATTTAATATGACTGTAAACTAATTGTATCTTAAAATTTAACGAGGTGTCATTATGAAATATACAACTAACTTAACAGAGGGAAACATAAGGAATGAATTGCTTATACTCATGTTCCCATTACTCTTAGGAAATATACTTCAACAGCTTTATAATACTATTGATGCTATTATAGTTGGTAGGTTTGTAAGTCAAACTGCTTTTGCTGCTGTAGGTGTAGCAGGAACTATTATGAACCTTTTTATATTTGTACTAAGTGGAAGTTGTACAGGTATATCAATTATATTTGCACATTTTTATGGGGCTGATGATTTATCTTCATTTAGAAAAGAATCTTTTCTAGCAACTGTTTTTGGCATTATATTAACTTTAGGATTAAGTATATGTGCAATATTTATACTTTCTCCATTATTAAATCTAATTCATACGCCACAAGAAGTTTCAAGTATTGCAATACCATACCTAAATATTATTTTTTGTGGTCTTATCGCAACATATTTTTATAATTTATTATCAGCAGCCTTGAGAGCTGTTGGGAATACTAAAGCTGCCCTAATTATCTTAATGCTTTCAATGATAATAAATACTGTTTTGGATATAATTTTTGTTGCAGTATATGATTTTGGAATCCAAGGAGCAGCTTTTGCAACTGTACTTTCACAGACTCTTGCATCAATTCTTTGTTTTATTTATATAAGAAAAAACATTTCATTTCTTTTGTTTAGAAAGGAAGATATGAAGTTTGAATGGAAATTACTAAGATTAACTCTATCCTATAGTCTAATTTCAGCTTTTCATCAATCCAGTTTATATATTGGAAAATTGCTAGTACAGGGAGCTGTAAATCTAATGGGAACAGACATGATTACGGCATACACTGCTACAACAAGAATTGAAGGCTTTGCTAATTCTTTTGGTGATAGTGGCGCTGAGGCTATCTCTATATTTGTCGCACAAAATACTGGAAATGAAAATAAAAAAAGGGCAAAGCAAGGATTTTATAAGGGATTGATTATACTAGTGTGTCTAGGAATTGGATTATCTTTGATAATGTATTTCTTTGCAAAGACTACTATTGAATTTATGACTACTAATTCCAATAGTAGAATTATGATAAACGGCATAGAGTACATGAAAACTATCGCTATTTTCTATGTCTTATGTTTTATAGGGAGTGCATTTGTTGGATGGTATAGAGGAAGTGGAAAAGTAAATATCCCTGTGATTGGAACCATCTTACATATATCAATTCGCGTTATTATTTCTTATTTGTTTATTCAACAATTTGGTTTAAAGACGATTGCATTTGCTACTGGCATAGGATGGGTTTCTGTTGTGACATTTCAGTATATTATTTTTTGTAAGTCAAAAAAAATAGAAAGGTGAACTTTATCCAAAGTTCACCTTTTATGTAAATAACTTTTTTTATTTTGACACATATTAATCTAATTTATAATATATCAGAGTTAAGATTAATAAATTAAACTTTCGAGTATATAATATATTACCATAAACTATTTATTAGTAACTCTATTTCAAGTTAACCCTGTGTTTTAGTTAATATTATTTTGTATGCTGAACATACTCTACAATTGTTCCATCTGGATGTTTTACTGTCATATTATATCCTGTAGGAACTTTTTTCTTGTCTCTTATCACTACGGCTCCACTTTGTAGCAGATAACTTCTCCATTCATCCACAGAATCGACCATAAAAGTAGCTTTCGTTTCTATAAATGGTTTAAGAGCAGTGTCAGAACCAGATAACAGCAAAACATTTCCTACCTGAGCCAACTCTAACCCCACTTCTTTATAAGAAAAACGTAAAGAACATTTCTCTTTTAAAAGATTTTCATAAAAAGGAATGGCATTTTCTATATCCTTAATATAAAAGCGTGTTAATGCATCATATATCTTCATAGTATTTACTCCTTTATTTATCTATCTTGTTTCTTCTCGATTATATCATTTTGCAAATATTATGACAATATATCAATCATTACACCCCAACAACATCATATGTTATACATTTTCTAAATTGTCATGCAAATTAATAAATATATATTTAAGACATAACATTACTAAAAATATCTAGCCAGAGTAAAATAAATTGCGTAATACAACAAATATGTTTATTTAATTAAGTTATTTCTTTATAACATTTAGTCTTCTTCCCACTCTGCTCAATAATTCATTTGATATACTACCTGAGTCATTTGCAACTTCAGGAGCAGATAATTCAGATAAATTATCTCTTCCTATCATAAACAATCCATATAAGTGACATTAAGATTAAATATATTTTCTAGACTACTACTTTTAGGGTCATTTTTTGCATAAAATTAAGAGATAGTTTGATAGCTATCTCTTAAAATAATTCCATTATTTAAATTTAGTTAATTCTTATTTTTATTATCAAGTTACTAATATACTAAAACATTTTAACAGCTTTCATCTAACTCGCCTAGAATCTTATGAATATGAATCATTAAATATAATTCCTCCTGCCTAGGCAATTCTCTAGAGTATTCCTTGTATATATAAGCTCCTATTTTCTTTACACATTCATATTCTTCTTTACAATTTTTGCGCACTTGATTATATATAAAATCTATCTTTTCTTTTGATGGTTCATTAGCCAGAAATCTTTGAGAAAAGGCCTTTAGATGCATTACAAATCTCATATAATAAAATGATTCTTTATTATATACAATAGAAAAGTGATAATGAACTATTTGTAAAATGGCATTTACAATTTTAGCACTTCTCTTGTTTCTATCACTATAAGGATTGTCTTGTTGTGCATTTATAAAATGGCCTGCTATATTACCAATTTCCTCTTCTGGTAGGTCTAAACCAAGAACCTCCTTAAAAACAGTAATCGCATATTTTCCTATATCATATTCTTTTGGATTAAATTCTTTAATTTCAAACAAATAGTGATTCTCAATCATTATACCTTCTTTAAAGCGTCTCACTGCAAAGGCGATGTGGTCAGTTAAAGCCAAGTATATATGGTTCATAAGTTTTAAATTATATTTTTCTATTCCATATGAGATTATCATTTGAGCTATCCCAAAGTATTCTGCATCTATTTCTGATGCAAGTTGTATAATGCTCTTTTTTATATTTTCATCATGAAGGACGAAAGTTTTTTCTATATCTTCTTTATTTAACTCAGACCCAATCTTATAATTATGACCAATTCCTTTACCCATCAATATTATTTCTTCGTCATTATCATCCTTTGCAAGTAGCAACGAATTATTTAATACCTTTGTAATGTACATACTAAAAACCTCAATATATTATTTATTTTGTTATTCCATTACTCTCTATGACTTCTTTGTACCAATAAAAGCTATCTTTCTTTATTCTTTTTAAATCTAAAGTTTCATGGTCTGTTCTGTTTATGTAAACAAATCCATAACGTTTATTAAAACCTTGTGAGGAACTTAAAAGATCTGTAAATGACCATGGACAATATCCAATCATCTCTACACCATCTTCAATAGCCAGTTTACATGCATTTATATGGCTTCTTAAATAATCTATACGATAGTCATCATGAATTTTACCATCTTCTAATACATCTTTAGCTCCAAGCCCATTCTCAGTTATTATAACAGGTAAATGATATCTTTGCCAATATTCATTAAGTGCAACTCTAAGACCTGATGGATCTATTGATGCCCCATACTCTGAAGCCTTTAGGTTAGGATTCATTGACATCTTAAATAATCCATACATGCTAAAGTCAACAGTTCCTTCTCTTAATCCAAATAGATGTTGTGAATCCTCAGGTAAAGCCTCTGCACAGTTTGTTCTATAGTAATTTACAGCTATAAAATCCATTTTGGCTTTTTTAAGTACTTCTTTATCTTCATTTTCCATATGAGGAACTATATTTCTTTTCTCAAGATAATTCATATAATATCCTGGATATTCTCCATAATAATGCATATCAAGCATGTAGTACACTTTAAAATTATCATTCATCCTTGCTGCATATACATCTTCTGGTTTAGATGTAAGAGGATATGTTACAGATGATGATACTGCTGCTCCAATCTTACTTCCTTCTATCATTTCATGGCATGCATTAACAGCTAATGCATGAGCTAAGCAAAGATTATAGTCCATTTGGGCACGCATTCTATCTATCTTCCATGGGTTTGTTTCATTATATATATTAATTCTCTCTTCTACTCTAACAATTAGATTCTGTTCATTATGAGGTTGCCAATACTTCACTCTATCTCCAAAATGCTCAAAGCATATTTTTGCATATCTTTCAAAAGCATAAACAGTCTCTCTACCTTCCCAACCATTATACTTCTCCACTAATGTAAAAGGTAGGTCAAAGTGATATAAAGTTACGAATGGCTCAATATCGCACTCTATTAATTTATCTATTATTTTATTGTAAAAATCTATTCCTTTTTGATTTATTTCTCCTTCACCATCTGGAATTAACCTTGCCCATGAAAGTGAGAAACGATATGTTTTCATTCCTAATTCTTTCATCAATTCAATATCTTCTTTATAATTATGATAAAAATCTGATGCTACTTTAGTGTCTGCTTGTAAGTGAGATTTTTTAAAGGAATTGTAATCAGCCACTGTTTTGCCTTTATTGTCTTTATCCCAAGCTCCCTCCACTTGAAATGCTGAAGATGATGCTCCCCATAAAAAATTTTTTGGAAATCCTGTATTCATAAATGTCACTCCTTTTATATTAATGTTTTAATCATTTTATTTGTTGATTTATTACAATAGCTTAATTTTATAGTTCTAGTCAATTTAATTATTAACTAATGAAATTATTTTATCATCTGTCGATACGTGACTAGGTTTACAAGAAACTACTTGTACAAAATCAAATGTATTATTTACTATAACTGGTGTAGTTACATCATATCCAGCTTTTTTTATTTCATCTATATCAAAGGTTATCAGTTTATCACCTTTCTTTACTAAATCTCCTTGATTGACATGTTTTATGAAGTGTTTGCCATTTAACTCTACTGTATTAATTCCAACATGTATTAACATTTCTGCTCCATTGTCTAGCTTTAATCCTATTGCATGTAGTGTTGGAAATAGAGAAGCTACTTCACAATCAGTAGGAGCTATTATTACTCCTTTTGTAGGTAATACAGCTATCCCTTCTCCCATAGCTTTTGATGCAAATACATCATCTTTTACTTCTGATAATTCTATGCTATCCCCTTCTACAGGTGAAGTTATATCAATGACACCTTCTCTTGTTTCTACTTTTATATTAGAACTATTTCCTTTAGAAGATTCTTCTAAGTCTTCAAACCCAACTATATAAGTTAAAATAGCTGAACCAAAAAATGCTATAGCACAACCCCCTAAGTAACTTAAAAAACCTAATGCTCCTGCTTCAGCATATACAGGTATAGTTAAAATACCTTGGTTTGCAAATGCGTTACCATAAGAACCACCCATTCCCATTATGCCTCCTCCGATTGCACCACATATTACGGCACACACCATTGGTTTTTTTAACCTAAGATTTGCACCATATATTGCTGGCTCAGTTATACCAAATAGTGCAGTTATAGTTGCAGACATGGAAATTGTCTTTAACCCTTGATTTTTCGTTTTAAAGAATACACCTAGAGCAGCTCCTGCTTGTGAGAAGTTTGCAGCTCCTGCAAAAGCCAATAAATTTTGTCTTCCTGTTTGAGCAACATCACTTATACCTATTGGTAGTAGTGCTCTATGTGCACCAAATATAACTAATACACACCATAATCCACCTATGAATGCTCCACACAATGCAGGGCTTAGTTCATAAATATACTTGTAAACAAAATTTATAACATTTCCTACATATATCCCAATTGGTCCAAATAAAAATAATGTTGCAGGTAACATTATAACTAATGATAAGGTTGGAACCATTATTATTTTAATTACTTCAGGTATATACTTTTCTAGTATTTTTTCAACATATGAAAGAGCCCATATAGCAATAATTATCGGAATAACAGATGATGTATATGTGGCTTTTGTTACTGCTAGTCCTAAAAATCTAACTGTTTCTTCTCCTGCCATCAAAGCTGTAAAAGTTGGATAGCAAAGTGTCGCCCCTAATACCATAGATATTATTTTATTTGCATTAAATACTTTAGCAGCAGTATATCCTAGTATAATAGGCATAAAATAGAATATAGAATCAGCCATAGCATTTAGAATAATATAACTTTGGGTCTCTTTTATATCCACGCCATTTTTGTTCATATAGTACATAGCAAGAACTGACAAAATACCTTTAATCATACCAACTCCTGCTATAGCAGGTATTGTAGGTGTAAATATTCCAGCTACAGCAGACAATATAGAGTTCATTATACCTTGTTTTTCTTCATTTCCATTTTTCTTGTCTATTTCACTTGATTGAGGTATCATTTTTACAACCTCATCATACACTTTTTTTACTTTATTACCAATTACAACTTGTATCTGACCCATACTCTCTACAACAGTTATTACTCCCTCAGTTTTAGATAACTTATCCTTATTGACCTTAGAAGTACTTTTTACTTTGAATCTAAGTCTTGTCATACAATGAGTAACTTCATTTATATTCTCTTTTCCACCTACATTTTGTAGGATTTCTTGAGCTACATTTTTATAATCCATATATAAATCCTCCATCTTCAATTATAGGCTTTTTGTTTTTATGGCCAATTAAACAAAAAAATCGAACCAAATAAATAGATTATACCCATAGTACTATATAGGTAACCTATAAAAATTGATTCGATCTTGCCTGCATCACCAGTAACACGTCTACTGTAATATTCAAATTTGTTAACTTTATAGTAACATAAGCGTTTTCTTAATTCAACTATAAAATATAATTTTTCAACAAATAATTCTTATTGTTATATCGAAATTTATATTTTAAATTTTAAAATACTTGATTTAATAAGCAAAATGGTATATTATTTCCATTATAAATATACCATTTGGAGGATTATATGAAAAAAATATTTAATCAAAAACTGCTGTTACTTTCTATTGTTGTATTTTTCTGGTTTTCACAATATGTATACATACCTTTTCAAAATCCATATTTAAGTATATGTAACGTATCTACAAACATGATTGGTATAATAATAGGCTCATATGGAATCTCACAATGCTTACTAAGACTTCCTGTTGGAGTTTTTGCAGATTCTATAAACAAACATAAAATATTTATACTATCTGGAATTTTATTTGCTGGTTTAGCATCTCTTATAAGAGTTATTTCTCCTAGAGGAGAAGGATTTCTTATAGCTAATATCTTATCTGGAATAGCATCATCAGCTTGGATTTCTTACATGGTTCACTACACTGATTTTTTTTCCATAGAACATCAACAAAAAGCTACAAGTACGATAATATTGGTAAATAATCTAGGAATGTTAATTGGATTTGTCATGAGTACCTTATTTTATGAAAGATTCGGAATGGTAAACTTATGTATTATGAGTGTAATATCTTCAATCATTGGTACACTTCTAGCCTTAAATGTAAAAAATCATCACTCAAGAAAAATAACCGAAAAAATACCATTTAAAAATTATTTATCTATATGCAAAGATAAAAGACTTATATTTTTTTCTTTTATGGCATTGATTCAACAAGGCATTCAAATGTCTACGACAATGTCATTTACTACTCAAATTCTTAAAGAACTAGGCTCTAGCTCTACCATTATAGGCTTATCTTCTATATTTTACATGGTATGCGCTGTTGTATCTTCTGGATTTGCTTCTACTAAATTTTGTACCAAACACGGACCAAAATTTTGGATTCCCTCTGTGTTTTTTTTGATTTCAGTTTATTGCTTTCTAGTTCCAACAGTAAAAAGTATTAATATAATATTCATGCTACAATCGTTACCAGGAATATCTACAGGCATACTTCTTTCTTACCTTACTAGCGAGTCTATGAAAAATGTACCAAAGTATCAAAAATCTACTGCAATGGGATTTTTTCAAGCAGTTTATGCTATAGGAATGTCTATATTTCCAATGCTAGTAGGTAAAATATCAGATTATATTTCAATACAATATGGTTATTTTACCTTAGCTTTTATTGCTATAATTGCTTCCATGTTGTCTTATACATACTATAAAAAATTAAATTTAGCTCTTAACTGTGATATAATACATTCATAAAAAAGTCACATGTTTAGGAGTTTTTATGACAAATTTAAGTGCCACTGAACAAATTATTGATTATATTAAAGTAAATATTCTAAATGGAAATTTTGAAATTAATAGTAAATTGCCGAGTGAGAGAAGGATTGCTGAACTATTTAATATAAGTAGAATTCCTGTAAGGAATGCTATAGACAAACTTTGTAAAGAAGGAATACTTAGGTCTATTCCCTATTCAAGCCCCATAGTTGAAGGATTTAAAAAAGTTGACCTTTTTTCTGATAATGAAGTTTATAAAAATCATAATATACAAGAATTTTATGTCGAATCTTTAAGAGCAAGACAACTTATAGAAAGTGAAGCTACTAAATTAGCAATTTTGAATGCTACTTCTGAAGAACTTCAAAGCATAAGATATGCTTACTTGAAATCTGTAGAAGAACTAGACAAAGTTTCTCAAGGCTTAATAGAAGAATGTTATGATGCTGACCTGCAGTTTCACAAAGAAATAATTTTAGCTTCTCATAATCCAATTTTTATAAAATATTATGAACTAATCCCTAAAACTGTGTCTTCTAACCAATACTTTGGTTTTAAATATAGAAACTCACTGCAGGATATGATTAGTCATCATCATGAAATAATGATGGCTTTTGATAGGAAAGATGCTAATTTGGGTTATACATCAATGTATAACCATTTAGAGGGAGTTATTCAGTTATTTCAGCGTGATTAAACTTCTATTTATAGGTCTTATAGTTAAACGCGTGAGAATTATATGTCTTATAGTTCATACTTATGAGAACTAAATATTTATAATATGTACTACAAAGAGCTTGTTTTAATATACTACTAGACATAGTGTACAAATAAGCTCTGTTTTCCTATTCACAAATTATTTTATTGAGTATCATAATTAATATTAGATTATATAATCGTTACTTAAAAATAAAATTGCCTGTAATATAAACAATTATAAAACATTATTTGGTAGATTTCTTTTTTCCTAGTTTAGTGTATTTTTAATGATTATCATATCATTTCTTTAATTATGCATATAAAAAACAGCAAATCATGAGAATTTACTGTTTTATATTTTGATATTCAGACTTACTTAATTTTATATTCAGATTTACTTAATCAGCCATAATTTAGCCTTGCAAAATTTGATTGACATCATCAATAGTTACATCCATTCTCGTCGCCACTTCTGTAAGATTCATACCTTGTGCTTGGAATCTATTAACTACTGATTTCATAGACTCACCTATTTCAATTAAATGATTATCCAAGTCATAAATTCGAACTACCTTTTGCCCCCATGGTGCTTCTTCCACATCACGAAGTAAAGTAACATCATTTCTTTCATTTAATTTTGATATAAACTCTTCAAAAGACTCTGCTTCAAAGAATATTTCACAATTATTCTCTTTGTCTTTCATGTCTTCTTTCGAGATTCCTGTCAACCAATCAAAATCTTGTTGCAATGACAATCCACCCTCAAATACAATGTTTTTTCCATAGTCAACAATAACTTTTAAATCAAATAATTCTTCATAGAATTTACGAGCAATTTGAATATCTTTTACTGCAAATAAACAACCTGCATATTTCATAAGTTACCTCCATTAAAATTAATACATAAATTATAACATTGTACCAGAAAAAAATATTGTAAAAAACGGACATGCTTTTGTAATTTTTAAGTCAATAAATATAAGTGTTCTAAGTAAATGTGAGTTCTCTAAGCAATAGCAATATACAAAATAAACACTACTTTATAAGCGAATGGATACAAAGGTACCATCCTGAGTTTCCACATGAACAATCTCAAGTCCCTTGTACTGTTTAAGAACAGACTGACACTCCCGAACGAGTCCCTGTAGAAACCTTTTGGTAATGACTTCCTGATATGGCTCTGGGAGTGATTTTTTAATCTCTGCAATAACCGATTCTGGCAACAAAAGGACTGCAGTATTTGCTAGAAACAATGGTATGGGTAGCCACAAATTTGTTTCTTTTGAGCGGACAATAATGCGCATAAATCTATTCTCCTAGTATTATTTTATAAAAACTTTAACTGTAGTGCCATCAGCGGAGTCAACCTCTACGATATTACCAAGTGTTTCATTATCCAGACATTCAAGAATAGAGGTAGTAAGAGCATCTAGGTCTATACCTTGCAAATCTTCATTCTTAATTGGCAACTTACCCGTCATTTTCAACACTTGACGTATAATCTTTACAGGAAGTTGCACATTTACTTTATCCCCATCTGGAGTGTCCACAATAATCTTCAACATCTTATTTTCGTATGAAGTAGTGCTTTGTTTGGTAAAAGCTTGACTATCAAAGTCTTCTGAACAATTCATAAATTCTTCTTCAGGTGTAGTTTTCTCTAATGCATCAATCAAATCAATTGCCTCTTTGGCAGAGAGCTTGCCCTCCTCCACCATTGTTAAAATTCTCATTTTTTCATCCATATTATTTTCCTCTTTTCTGCTCTCCTACATCCATTTCAGCAGAAATAGCCTCGTATTTTGGTGACTATTTCTGACTATTGTTAGGAATGGAGATAGAGCTTCATTTATTTTCTTTCATTTGTTCTAATGCTTCTGCTGAAGTGATTTCTCCTTTTTCCAGTGCATCTAAAATCTCCTTTTTACGTGAATCAGAAGATGATGTTACATTAGGTTTCCCATCTAATTTTTGGATAATATCATCTAATCTAGAACGAACAGTTGGATAAGATATCTTTAGTTCTTTTTCCACTTCTTTTATGTTACCACGACATTTTAAAAACGTTTCTGCAAAAAATAAATCATCTGCAGATAGATAGTCAAATGCACTGAGGCAGAAATCATTTTCAATCACTGTATCACAGTTTTCACATTGTAGCTTGACAACTTTAAGTTTTCTTCCGCATACTGGACATCGGCTGATAACTTGATACATCATATCACCTTCTTTCAATCTAATATCTATAATATAAATCAAAAAATTAATAAAGTCAATATATACATTAAAATAATTAATATATACATTAAAATAATTAATTCAATACTAAAAATATTATCAATTTATACTTATAAATTGATAATATAAACACTAGTTTTTGTATTTTTCTTTAAAACTCCTTATTTTTAATCTTTTTTGTAAAAGCTGCATTCATACTCATTGGCACAAAGAAGTAAACCTGAAATCCAAGATGCATTCGCTCTATCTGCTCACAAATCACATCAACAGAAACATCCATACTGCTTTCATTAATACCTATAGCTACTGCACTATTGGCATTAATGAAATATCAATTAGCATAAGCCTCATAATCTAGTCTTTCTTCGCCATCATCTCTAAGAGGTGTTTTCAAAATAGAGAGTGCAGGTACACTCTTATTATTTCCTTTAAGCTTTGATTCGTCCTCGTCATAGGCTATCTTAGTTGCCACTTCAATCTTAGATACTGCTACTCTATATGATTTTGAAATAATTAAGCTAACACTGCTCTTACTTCTTCACAAGTAAGTTCTTTTTTTGACTTAGCTTTCGCAACAAGCTTTGTAACTGCTTCAGCACTAAACATAGTGCCTAACTTATCTGCAATACCTACAGGGGTTTCACCACACTTGCGAATATCATCCACGAACACTGACAATTCTTTGACTTTTCCCATTAGAATTTCCTCCTTCGATATTTTTTCTTGCTCACTGAAAATTGCTAATTTATCAGCAAACTTTCTTGACACCACACTAATTGCAATAAGAATAAACCCCACATTTCTTAACTGGCCAACCGTCCTAGTTGCTTGACTTATATTTCCTTGTGTACGTTTAGCCACTCTGGACATCCTTGTTCGAGGGATGAACATTGAAACGGTTTATATCACTGTGGTCTTCACTAACCACAACCTACAAAATATGTATTGGTTCTGTATATTCAAACAAAATTTACACTCTACTACTGGTAAAGTGTGTATGTCAGTGATATAATGATTTAGTAAGATCTGATAGGGGCTGTACTGACTGATAAGCCTCATCTCTCTTACTAATTAAAAGAGTATTGTTAATTCAGTTAATATTTAAAAAGCAGAGGCAACCTATTGCAAAAGATATAATTCTATATCTTTGTGGTGACACTTTTCTTACCCAGATATTAATGGTAAGACTAGAACTAACAACTCCCACAGAGCATACAAACGGACAAAAAGAAAGCCTCTCTGAACAAGAAATATTCATGAGGCTCATTTTAATATATCAACTTTCAGATTTTTTTTGGTACAAGTCTAAGAATCTATACCAACCAGTATAATAATTGTACCAATTCGAGGTATGGAATAAAGATATATCCATAGATTGTATATCTACTACCGCATCAAAGATTAAATGAAGCCCTTTTCGAATTAGATATTCGACGCAGTTCCTCATTCAACAAATTTAATCGTATGCACTTGAGTATTAAAAAAATAGATTTGATAGCTGAACTACAATAATTAGGATTCTAGATTTAAAGAGAGGTTAAAGCGATGAACATTGAAGAAGGAAACACAACAATTTGAAAATACCTTTCTATAAGACGGGAAAACGGTATAAATTCAAATTATCTGAGATAGACGATTATGTTAGGAGTGAAAAAATCACAGAATAAACAAGAAGGATACTAATGGAAGATAAAATTCAATCAGCCATCAAGTCCATTGCACTTGATGGTTGTACTTATCATAACATTACAGTAACACCTACACTCATCAATTTCTTTTTTGGTAAGAATGGTCTAGGTAAATCTACTATTGCCCAACAGATTATAGGTAAGCTCAGGAGTTGTTCCTGCTATGTCTCATTATGATGTTCTTATATATGACAGAGCTTTTATTAACCACAACATTCAGGAAAATACCAGAATGTTCAGTGTATTCAGTGTAAGTGAGGGTAATATTAAAAAGCAAAAAGACAGTGATGCTAAGGAAACTCAACTCAATGACCTTGGCACAAAATATATGGAAAAGAAATATAAGCATTATGATAAATCCAAACGTCCTACTTTCCTTTTCAGTACCCTTGATGATGCCTGTTGAAAAACCACTACAACTTTCCGAACCAACATGCTTCTTGCAATGAAAAACAAGCGTGGCAGTAAGTCAGCATTTGTTGATGAACTTATGTCCATAACAAATCCCAAAGAATGTGTTATTTCTGAACTACAAACTCTTTACTCCACAGCATTCGGCTCAGATACTGCAATATATCAGAAATTAACTCCCATAAAACCTATTGCAATTGAAGGAATGGCTGAATTTGATTACTTGCAAAAGCAGCCATAAGCAGTGCCGATACTCCTTTCGCAGATTTTACTTGTGCCATTGGCGCAAGCGACTGAATTAGACAGGGGTATAAAAAATTCAGCCACACTGCCAGAGATAAATGTCCTTATAGTAGGCACTTCTTGATGACTATGAGCAACATATTTCATCCTGTCTTGATGCAATGAAAAAACTTATAGATGATGGAAATGTTCTCAAATAAGAAATCACAAAACTTTCAGGTCAGATAGCAGACATAGATTCCACCATGAACAACAGTTCACTTTTCATCATGAGTTCTATAGTTCGTGAACTGATTTCGATATGCTTTAATAACAGCTCTACCCCAAATGTAGATGTCTCATGGTTTATCAAGCAGATATCTATAATGACACACAATGCTTTTTTCCACAAGGAAGTATCCTATGATAAATTACGATATTTTCACTGCGTGAATTTCTATTTGATAAAGAAATCCAATAATGTATCTACGATAGATCTTTGCACGAAAAAATACCAATATTCAAGTAGTTATGGAGCAGGAACAACACTATCAGATGATGATAGAAATATCACTATAATAAAAAAGGAGGAAATGAGACTTGATTCCAGTTATGAGTTTTTGGCCAAATATTTACTATAAAATCATCTCACAAACAAAATTAGTTGAATACCGTAGATGTTTTCCTAAAAAATGTACCTATGCATATATGTACATAAGTAAACCAGTAAAAGCTATATGTGGGATTATTTATTTCAGCAATAAACATAGTCTATCTGATTGGAAGGAAGAATATTCTTCCAATCCAGAAATATTATCCAGAATTCATGATTATTCAAAGCAATACAGATATGGCATGGAAATTGAGGGAATTCAACTAATAATACCAATAACGCTGGATATGCTAAGAACGAACGTGAATAATTTTGTGGCACCTCAATCATATTTGCTATTAGAAAACAATGTGGAATTATCAGAATATATAAAAAACAACACTTTTTTTATTGGGGAACGAATAAACAATAACCTGAATAATATTTTTCCTGACCATATTTGTAGGAGGTACTAAAAATGATAAAAGTATTTGAAGCTTTTGCTGGCTATGGAAGTCAAAGAATAGCTTTGAAAAATTGTAACATTCCGCACAAAGTTGTGGGGATATCTGAAATTGAAGGAGATGTAATTCTTTCATACGCATCTATACATGAAGACTTCTTAAAAAAAAGAAGTGAACCATTAGATATATCTACCGAAGATATGCGTAAATACCTAATCAGTATAAATGTTCCTTTAGATTATAAAACATTCAAAAATAGAGTTAATTCGTTGAACAATAATAAAATTAAAGATATGTTTTTGGCAAACACATTAAGTAAAAACTTCGGAGACATTCGTTTTATAAATCCATCTATGTTACCAGATTTTGATTTTTTTACATATTCTTTTCCGTGTCAAGATATTTCCATTGCAGGATATCAAAATGGATTACATGAAAATTCAGGTACACGCTCATCTCTACTTTGGGAATGTTGCAAAATTATTGAGATTAAACGACCTCAGTACCTAATGATGGAAAATGTTAAAAATTTAATTGGTAAAAATCATAGACAAAATTTCGAGAATTTTTTATTATATCTAGAATCATTGGGATATACAAATTTTTGGAAAATTTTAAATGCACGAGATTACGGAATACCTCAGAATAGAGAACGAATATTCTGTATAAGTATCCTAAATTGTAAAAAAGAATTTATATTTCCAAAGCCACAGCCACTAACACTTTATATGAATGATTTACTAGAAGAAGATGTACCAAATAATTTCTACTTAAAAAATAATCAGTTTACTGATTCACCAATAAAACAGCAATACATTTACTGCTTAGATTCTAATTATTGGAAAGGAACATTTTTAAAAGATTTTATTAAAAAAAAGCGTAGACAAGTTGTTTCTGGTCCTATTAATGAAAATGGGAAATACCCTGCCAGAAGATTAACTCCACGTGAGAGTTGGCGGTTCATGGGGGTTAAGGATACAGATTTTGATAAAGCCAATCAAGTAGTCAGTAACACCAGTTTATATAAACAATCTGGCAATAGCATTGTTGTACCAGTATTAGAAGCAATTTTTAAAGAACTTTTTATTTCATATCAAGAGGAGGAAATTTTTATGACACCTAATAAAGCAAACTTAATTCATTTATTTAGAGAGAATGTAAAAGGTAAGCAACCGGATGTATCAGGACGTAATATCCGACATGATGGCCGCAAAGGCAATTGGCTTGAAGAACAATTTGGGAAAACACCAGATGCAGATAATCATGCCGATTTTTTTGGATACGAACTAAAGAACGAAACAACAAGTAAAACAACATTTGGGGATTGGTCAGCTAACCGTTATATCTTTAAGGATGGCTCTTATGTGGGGCTTTTCAAAGGAAAGAACAATTATGAAAAACAAGATTCTTTTTGTGAAATATTCGGCAAACCTAACGCTGAAAAAAACAATCGCTTTTCTTGGTCTGGTAGTCCTGTTCCCAAAATCGGAAGCTACAATGATTATGGTCAAATACTTATCATAGAATCAAATTATGACATTACTGCTAGATATTCATACAGTAAAGACAATCGCCCAGATAAACATATTATTGTACCAGACCAACTCCAAGAAGAAGATTTGGAACTAGCTAGATGGTTTGGAAAAACTTCTCCAAGCGTAAAGCAGAAGGACAAATGCTTGAAAATAAAACTAGAAAATAAATTCAATGATAAAGGTTGGTTTACTTGCAAAACTGATGTAAATGGAAAATACTGCGAGATATGTTTTGGTAATCCATTCAACTATGATGATTGGATTGAACTGGTAAGAAGAGGAATCGTTTTTTTTGATAGTGGTATGTATCAAGGTAACAAAAGACCATATTCTCAATGGCGCGCTAATAATACATATTGGGATAGTCTTATAGTTGAACGATATCAATAATAATTTGTACAAAGGAGAGGTTACATAATGTTTAATTTACAGTATCAAATTAAAATAATGGTAGAGAATGTACCAATTCAATGGATACCAAAGATTGAAATATATTACCCTGATTTACCTCAATTTCCTATTATGTATATTCATTCAAAATTGGAAGATAAACGTCTTATAGCTTGTCCTGTATCTGTCAGTTATGAAATAAAAGATAAGTTTTGTGATGCTTGTTTTACTGTTCTTTGTAACTTAAACCCAAGCAACTCTAACAAGGTAGAAAATGTTATACAGCAAGAAATACAAGAAAGAATAGGAATCAGTAAAAAAATAACTCTTCAAACAATAATTAATTGTTGTAAAGGAAATAAAGATTATGAAGGCATTATGTCTGAATTATGGAAATACATTGAAATGTCGTATGGTGCAAGTATTCCTTTTGGAAAATTTTATGAAGAAATCTATTCTATACCTAGATTTGTAGCAGCATGGCAGCCAAAAACAGGACGTCAAAGTGAAATGCGAATGCTTTATAATTTTATGAGTACCTTTGGGGAAGAAGTGCTTTTCCCCAACCAATGGAATCATTTAGAATACTATGTTATTCCAACCTATAATGATGTTAAAAATTCTAATTATACAGACTTTCCATTATTTTATAAATTATATAAAAGCATAAAAAAATTATATGAACTTGAATTTACAAATACTTACTCTGTTGAAAGCACCTCATTTAAAGTAATGCCAAAAGCATGGAAACAAAACAAAGACGATTTTATCAAAAATGTAAGCTCACCTCTACTATCTTCAGGAAAATTTGATGCAGAAGATAAATTTTATGCAGAAAAATTGGTAGATGCGTTTAATCGACACGCTTGGAGAGCTGCTTACTTTATAAGCTCTTTTCTAAATATAGAGACCACTGACTACAAAATGTGGAGTAAAGGATTCTTCAAAACATTTTACGAAAACGGCTCTAAATTAAAAGGCTATTCTGAAAAAGTTATTGCTTGCTATTTACAACAAGGATTTGGCAAGGAAGAAATTATCCCTATAGATACATGGATAGAAACATTTTATCATTTTCCATTAGGTATAGAAACTAGAAGTGAGTTTTACGAAAATTTTGACGGACTAGGTAAAATTGAGCGCGTAATATGGCTTGCTAGCCAATCTAATAAAACAAATATGAAAAATTTTTTCGACATATTATGGTGTCAAAGATATGGAGTTATAGGTAATTCTGAGCTACGTGGTGTTAATCCCCTTGCGTGTTGCTGTTGCAAGCTAAATTCGACCTGCATAGGACTAAAGAAAATACTAAACAAAAATGTGTTAATCTCCAATACTTTAACTCCTGAAAAATTTGTAGATATATCTTATGATATTGAATCTCAAGTAGATTTTATTTGCTTATTAGAAGATGATATTCCTAAAAAAACATACAAAAAAATGTCTAAGGGCTGGGTTTTAGTTGATGAGTTCAGCGGATACATTATGACTGAGAAAAATAAAATTTCATCTATAAATAGTGAAAATCGAGTTATAACTGTTTCTGATTTTATTTATAGATAATAAAATGATATGTGGTCGCATTTAAATTTTTATCTAGTGTAGAAATAGATAATTATGGCAGTAATCAGCATGAACTACATTGTGCAAAAGCATTTAAATGGAACTATAAATTATATTACTAATGGATAAAATCTACAATCATTTATTACTTCATTAACTTGGTATGATACTAGAGAATTTGCCAATAATAATTGTTCAGAATATAGATTTTATTACACTAACCAAATTAGTGATTTTTCTCCTCAAATAGGAGACATATTATTGATTAGTCAGGATATAAATTAAAATGTTATAATCGTACCAATTTAATAATTCTATAATCAAAAGTACAATTTTACAGAATATAAATAGATTTACTTCATACGAACATGCTAACAGTTCTTTATACTCTGCCAGTTTAAATAATGTTCCTTTTTTGATGAATATAATTTAACAAGTTAATAAAGAGACTTCAAAATAACGAAGTCTCTTTCTTTTATAAAATATTATATTTGCTCATATATTCTAACATGGATTTTGCAACAGCTTCTATTACATTTATACAAACTGAATTTCCAAACTGTTTGTACGCTTGTGTATTGGAAACTGGTATTATAAAGTCTTCTGGAAACCCTTGTAGCCTTGCACATTCTCGCGGGGTAAGCATTCGTGGATTTTTCTCTCCCTGATCAATCAATGCCTCGCTACCATCTTTGTAATATCTGGCACTAATTGTACTTGTATATTTACTCTCATTATTAAATAAGCAGAATCCAAAACCATTCCCTTTTTTTTCATGCTCTTTCTTTCTTTCAAGATGCCCTTGATACAGTTTATCAGAAATTGTATATTTTTCCAAAACACTTTGTTCGAGGATAGAGCCAACATTTATGCTTTCATCTATCTGTCCTTTTGGATATTCAAAAGGAGTAAAATCTATAGGCAAATAATCCTTATTAAATCCAACAATAATAATTCTCTCTCTATTTTGTGGTCGTCCAAAATGATATGCATTTAATACTTCTGGTTCTGGAACATAATAATTAAGCTCATCTAGGATATTCAAAATAACCTTTATAGTATTTCCTTTATCATGTCCTCTCAATTGCTTTACATTTTCAAGCATAAAAGCTTTTGGACGCTTTTCTTTTAAAATATTGGCAATGTTAAAAAAAAGTGTACCTCTTGCATCTTCAAATCCCTTTTTTAACCCAGCTTGAGAAAAAGGTTGGCAAGGAAAGCCCGCCAAAAGGATATCATGAGCCGGAATGTTGTTCACATCTATCTCTGTAATATCTCCCTCTGGTATTTCTCCATAATTTATTCTATAAGTTTTCTGAGCAAACTTATCCCACTCAGATGAAAATACCGTTCTTCCACCACACCTTTGAAACCCCTGCCTAATACCACCAATACCCGCAAATAAATCAATTTGTGTAAAACGACACTCCTCTTCAGTAGGTGCTTTATAAGGTGGTTCTGTTGGAAACATAATAATTTTATCATAAATATTATCTGGAACAATTTTTGTTCCACTTTCCCAAAATTTCAATTCTTTTTCGTCTTCTTTAGATAATCCCAAAGCATCTGAAAACTCTTTTCTTGTTATGTCTAACTTTTCTCTAACAGCTTTTATTTTATCGCTACGATGAGAAGTATTTAAGACCTCTATACTCATATTGTAAATACCTCCATTTAATTTTATCATCTACTGTATATGCTCTATTTATCAAAAAAAGCAAGTCTTTTTCGATAATATTATTAATATATTTTTAAATGCAATACTTATTTTCATTCATAAGACATTTCTATCACTGTCAATAATACCATGCACTTACACTTTGTCAGTAGTCCTATACACTTACCAAGGCATAATCCCAACAATCAATCAACCCTTGCAAACATTTAATTTGAGTGCATTCAGCTATTGTTTTTTCACTCTCAGAGTATTTATCAAACGAAACGATTTTTTTGCATTTTCAAAAATGCTGTGTTTATGGGTATTCTCGGCATGGCTATCGCTAAGTACGTGTAAGCAATACTACAGTCTCGCAATGTGGTGTTTCTTGAAGCGTTGAAACTATCACATTTTTCTTGAAACTATCTAACTTACTTTATATTTACAGTAATAGAAACTACTGCACTATATAATACTATATTAAACTTTTTAATAAAAAACAAGCCCTTTTAAAACGGTGGCAAAACGGTGGCAAATCGTATTTTGCCACCAAATTTATTCATCCTCTTTTAAATTTCTAAACTCTTCTTCTAACTTATCTAATTTCTCATCATCTAATTCTTCATCATCTCTATGCAATGCTGAAATCAAACTCTTAACAGAATTTTTATGTATATTTTTTATAAATTCTCTTGTTTCAAATCTTTGATATTGTTTTTCTTTTACTAACACATTATAATGTGTATGTTTATCTATTTTCTCTGTTTCTAAAAATTCTCTTCTTTGTAATCTTTTTAATACTGTAAATGTAGTTGTATCTTTCCATTCATATTTTTGTTCCATAGCCTCTACAATTTCTCTTGATGTTAATATTCTATCTGATTCCCAAATATATCTCATTACCTTTAATTCTGCTTCTGGTAACTTACTAATTTTCATGACATATTCCCCCTATTGCCAACTTATCTATAGATAAATTTTATCTCAATAAAGTTTTACAAACAAGATAATTGAGATAAATAATATTTCCAATTTATACCATATCATTCTTCTAAATTCCTATAATACTCTTCTAATTTATCTAATTTTTCATTGCTTATAGACTTATGTGTAGTCGTAAGAGAACGTATAATTCTTCTGTTTTTAGTAGATTTTAATACTTTTTTACTAAAAGCATCGTACTCTTCACTATCTATTATTATTTTATAATATGATTGGAATCTTATAATATCTCTCGCTAAAAAACCCTTATAAATTAATCCTTTTAACACTATTTTTATTGTGCTCCTGTGCCATCCACACATCTGTTTTATGTCTCTTATTATTTCTTTTTTAGACATCAAAGAATCTTTTTCCCATATATAATTCATTACCACAAACTCTGCTCTTGCTAACCCTTCTATTAATGTTTCTTCTTCCACTTTTTGTCACTCCCTCAAATTCTGTCTAGTTCAAATTAATAATAGGACTGTTTAATTCATATATCTACAAGTAATTATTTCCATATATTTATATATAAATACTATAACATTCACTTATATACTCTCTATAATCTAGTTATTTCAATTATATTACTAAATATATTACTAATCGTTTTATTTATCAATTTACTTGACATGTATTAAATTATTTAGTAAAATGAATTTAATAAAATTTTTAAATAAAAGGAGATTGATAAAATGAGAGTACCTGAATATTTGTCACATAAACCTATAGTAGCAGTAGATAATTACGATAGAATTGATGGAAAGTATGCAAACAATTCTGATGCAAAAGCTTTATCTTTAGGGAAAGCACAATGGAGTGATGATAAGAATATTGAAATTTCAGCTAAAGTTTGGAGGCATACTGGAGAGAAATGGTCTAGACAAAGCGAAGAATTACCTCTACATAGAGTATTGGATTTAAATATATTAATACTATCAATGATGATTAAAAAAGATAATAATCTTTCAAAAACTAATTTAGATGAAGTTATATTAAATGAATCTGATAACAAAATATTAGAAAAATTTTTAGATGAAAATCAAGAGTATCTAGAACCTAGAATCAGAGAATTAAAAAGAATCTTAAATGAAATAAATTTAGAAGATTAAAGTTAGTTAAGTAGGTGAATGAATTGTGTAATTTTAAAACTTACATATTAAAAAGGACTCTAAACAACAACCAACTAGAGATAACTCGAAGTTTTGACTTAGATAATCTCATTTGTACTGCAAAAGAAATATTAGAAGAAAATGAGATAGATTTAATAATTGTCAACGAAGGAAACAATGTTGTTTGGAAAAATGAAAAAAGCACTCCCCAGCAAGAGAATGCTTAATTGCAACTATAGAAGTGTACTACGAATACACTTCTATTTTTTTATTATATCATATAATTTATGTTGTTAAAAAGAGCTATTTAAATCAATTTTAAGACGTGTTGAGTAATGCTCTTGATAGTTTATACATTGATGAATTTCAAAAAAATAAGCACTCTTTTTATATATGAGTGCTTTAAATGTATATTTATGAAATATGTAATATAATTATAACATGTCTTATGTTTTAGTATGATAATTTTCGTTCGCTTTATTATTGCAATTTATACTATAGTTTTATATATTTCTATTAATATTTGTAATATTTTAGATACTCTTTATACTTGTTATACTGCTATAATTTGATTAAGAAATTCAATTTGATACAATATGATTTTATGATTACATAAAAGAAAGCAGTATTTTAAAGGAGGTTTTTATATTGAAATTACAAGAAAAATGGATTGATTTATTAAATCCAAGATATATTGAAAATGAAGTTAAAAGAAAGAAAATTCAGATTACAATATTTTTTTCTATAACTTTTGGTTTAGCTTATTTATTAGGTTTTCTACTATATTTCAATAAATTTATTGACCCAGAAAATTTTGCATCATTCATGATGATACTGCCCTTATCCTCAGTTGCAATTGCAAAATTTTATACAGAAGGAATAACTAATGATAAATATAAATTTTATTCATCAATAATATTATTTTTTCTAATTTACTTATTTTTACTTATTATCGAATTATTAAACTTAATAAATAATCAACAATTTCAATC
>NZ_JAGWCS010000010.1:0-60828 GCF_020657705.1 Clostridioides sp. ZZV15-6598
GATATATTGTTTATCACAGTGATATTATTTTTAGTAGGTTTCCTATTAATTACTAAAGGCGCAGATATTTTTATAAATTGTACTGTAGAGATAGGTAGAAAAACGAATATTTCAGAAATTATACTTGGAGCAACTATTGTTAGTTTTGCAACAACATTGCCTGAATTTACAGTATCATTACTTGCTTCTATTGATGGTCATACTACAATGAGTTTAGGAAATGCAATTGGTTCTATAATATGTAATACAGGATTAGCATTAGGGTTAGTTGTTTTTATAAGTCCATTTAATGTAGATAAAAAAATGTTTTTTTCTAAGTCTTTACTATTAATAGTATCTGTTATAGTTCTAATTTTATTGGGGTTAGATGGAGTTATAACAAGAGGAGATTCATTATTACTTATAATAATATTGATTTTTTATATGGTTAATAACTATAGGAGTGTTGTAGGAAAATCGAATACTAAAAATAGAGGTATTCAAAAAGATACTATTAAAGAAATACCTACAAAGAAGAGTAAACAGTACAGAGGTTTTTCTATAGCAGAAATCATAAAAATACTAATACTTTTTGCTACAGGCTTAATAATGATGATAATAGGTTCTCAAATTCTTATAGAGAGTGGTGTAAGAATAGCTAGTTTTCTTAATATACCTCAAGGTATAGTGAGTTTGACTATAATAGCACTTGGAACTTCTTTACCAGAGATAGTGTCTTCAATTACTGCCATAAGAAAAAATCATCATGAAATATCTGTAGGAAATATTCTAGGTGCAAATATATTGAACATCGTATCAGTAATAGCTGTATCAGCAATACCAAATAACATACCAATATTATCTCAAAATAGAAAACTTGATATACCATTTATGATATTATTATTGTTATTAGTAATAGTACCAACTCTTAAATCAAATAGACTTAGTAGACTACAAGGTATATTAATGTTATTTACATATTTTATATATATATCAATTTTGTATTTTATGTATATTATTTAATCATACTGTTAAAAATATTAATTGCAGAATATCCTAAAAAAGTATATAATGGATAGGTTAAGATTAATTGATAACGGAGAGGAATAATATATGAATATAACAAAGTTTGAAGATTTACCAATAAGTGAGGGAATAAAAAAAGCTATAGCTGAAATGGGGTTTGAAGAGCCATCTCCTATACAAGCACAGTCTATACCTGCAATTTTGTCAGGTAAAGACGTTATAGGACAAGCACAAACTGGTACGGGGAAAACAGCAGCTTTTAGTATACCTATACTAGAAACAATAGACCCAAATAATAGAAGTTTACAAGCTGTAGTACTTTGTCCAACAAGAGAGCTTGCAATACAAGTATCTACAGAAATAAGAAAACTAGCTAAATACTCGCACGGAATAAAGACATTACCTATATATGGTGGTCAACCAATAGACAGACAAATAAAATCTCTAAAGAGTGGTGTGCAAGTTGTAATAGGTACACCTGGACGCACAATAGACCATATTAATCGTAAAACATTAAAGATGGATAATGTAAAAATGATTATACTAGATGAAGCAGACGAAATGCTAGATATGGGATTTAGAGAAGATATAGAAATGATTTTAAGTAAGATTCCAGAAGAAAGACAAACAACTTTCTTTTCAGCAACTATGCCAAAAGGAATTTTAGATTTAACTAAGAGATATCAAAAAGATCCAGAACATATAAAAGTTGTTAGAAAAGAACTTACAGTTTCAAATACAAAACAATATTATATAGAAACTAGATCATCAAATAAATTGGAAGTATTATGTAGATTAGTTGATGTGTATGACCCTAAATTGTCAGTTGTTTTCTGTAATACTAAGAGAAAAGCAGATGAATTAGTGGGAGATTTACAAGCAAGAGGATATTTTGCAGATGCATTACATGGTGATTTAAAGCAAACACAAAGAGATATAGTAATGGATAAGTTTAGAAATGGTACAATAGATATACTTGTTGCTACTGATGTTGCAGCTAGAGGTATAGATGTTGATGATGTTGAATGTGTATTTAACTATGATTTACCACAAGATGAAGAGTACTATGTTCATAGAATTGGTAGAACTGGTCGTGCTGGTAGAGAAGGTATGTCATTTACTTTTGTATTTGGAAAAGAAATGAGAAAGATGAAAGATATAGAAAGATATACTAAATCTAAATTAATCAAGCATAATATACCAACAATAACTGATGTTGAAGAGAAAAAAGTAGGTACTTTCTTTGCACAAGTTAAGCAAACTATAGAAGAAGGTCATTTAACTAAACAATTACAATGGTTAGAAAGTTTCTGTAATGATGAAGATTATGCAATGGTTGATATTGCTGCTGCACTTGTTAAGTTATCTCTAGGTGAAGAAATGAAAGAAGAAATAATAGAAGAAAAACCTAGAAGAGAACGTGGAGAGAGAAAAGGTACTACTGGAGCTAAAGATGGTATGATTAGATTGTTTATCAATATTGGTAGAAATCAAAGAATACAAGCTAAAGATATCGTTGGCGCTATAGCTGGAGAAGTTGGAATACCAGGTAAAATGGTAGGAACTATAGATATATATGATAAGTATACTTTTGTTGAAATACCTAAAAAAGATGCAAAAACAGTGATTGAAAAAATGAAAGATATTAAGATAAAAGGTAACAAGATTAATATAGAAAAAGCCAATAAAAAGAAAAAATAATATATAGTATATAAAAATATAATTTTAAAATATAAAATAATATATCGAATATTTAAAAAGCCTAATGTGTTTTCAAAACAGATGATGAATAATCTGTAAGAGTCAACAACATAAGGCTTTTATTGTTTTATATAATAGTATTGTTAAAGACATTTTAAATTTTATTTGTGCTTTATTTCCATAAGTATAAAAAATACATTAAAAAATAAATAATAAAATAAAAATTAACATATGATTTTCATTTGATAATGGGAAGTAAGAGATTGATTTATGACATAAGAAAAAGATACTGTCAGATAATGATTTTTTATTTGACTTCTGGCAGTATCTTTTGTTAAAAATCGCATAATAGAAATTGTAATACAACACATTAGAATGTGTTATGAAATCTCATTTTCGCAATTTATCACTTTATGATAGGCACATATATAGAGAAAAACATCACTTACTAGAATATTTCATCGCCACTCTTAAAGCCAAAAGCTGGATGAAAATCAAATTTAACTGCACCCACAGCAACCTTAGGTCCAACAGCCTTTTTAATTCTATAAATACCTTCATTGCCGAAACCAGCACATAGCTCAATAGCTGTACATCCTTTTTCAACCATTTCTTTGGCTACTGTTTCTGCTTCATCATAATTTTTTACACCAATAACATTCATGTTGATGGTATCGGATGGGATAATAGCTCTTTGCTTATCTGAGCTAAGGCCATCAGCGACATAGATAAATGCACATTCAAACATCAGAAAATCTCCTCTCATAAATTATATGTAAAAACATATTAAAAATTTTTAAATAGACTATTAATTTGCCTATGACATTTAGGCGTAATTTTTCCTCCTTTTCTTGTAATTCTAATGATACCATGATACGATAGGGAAGAAAAGTACTGTCCTGTTATGGTTATAGTACATTACATACTACTAAGTAGCAAAATGATAGTATATACATTTTATGGATAGGAGGTTTTGTGGATTATGGCAGTTGAACGATGTGAAACAATTGCGAAAATACAAAAGATTTTAGGCGGAAAGTGGAAGATTGCAATTTTATATTATCTTTCCATAAAAACAAGACGTTTTGGAGAACTACAACGTCAAGTCGGGGATATTACTCAATCTACATTGACAAAGCAACTTAGGGAACTTGAAGCAGACGGTTTTGTTTCCAGATATGTCTATCAAGAAATCCCACCCAAAGTGGAGTATTCGTTAACTGATTTAGGGGAGAGTTTTGCAACTATTCTGGAGCAGATGAAAATATGGGGAAAAACATATCTTCACAAAGAAAACGAAGCAAAGGACTAATGAAATGTTCTCTGCTTCTTTTAAATATAACATCTAAGTTTACAGGAGAAAGAGATGAAGCAATTGGAAGAGCCATATATTGAAGAAAAAGAAATAGCACCTATTGGCATAGGTACTATACTAAAAATAATTAGAAAATAAAATTTAAAACTAATATAATCATATTATAAGTAAGTTATAGATAAAAGTCAATTTAACTTATCAAGTTAACTTTTAATGTGATACAAAATAGTAATTAAACAGTATATGTGAATTTAAATTTAAAGAAAAAATTGATTTACTTTAAATTTATTAAAATTTTTTAGGAAGAATTATAATATATTATAATATTGTATTGTTATCTAACAACAGCTAAAGCATAGTTTATATTTTCAAAAGCATGTAAATAATCATTTCTATTATCAAAAAATTTCTTTTCAATAGCATCTGATGTTAAATGTTCAGTTAGGGAAAAGTTATTTTCATTTAAAAGGTGTTTTAACTCGTCATAGCTATAGCAGGATTTCATTGGTTCTCCACATCCTTGTGCAAGTGTGACCATATTTTTAACACGTTTAATATTTGATTTAAATAGATTTTCATCAGCATAGTCAAATATAATGAGACTACCTTTTGGAGATATAGCTGAGATAGTGTTTAACATATTTATATTTTGCTCACTACTTAAATAATAAGTGACTCCAAGCCAACTAAAGAATGTACGTTTTTCAGTACTAAAACCATATCTTTTCAATTCATCAAATAATATATCCTGTGTAAAATCCATTGGAACATAATGTAAGTTTTTAGGAATATCTAGCCCAGCCATATTCACTCTATCAATTTTAAAATTTTGAGTGTCAGGATGATCTACTTCAAATATCTGAACATTATCAGATAAATCAAGATTTCTATATGCAAAAGTATCCATTCCAGCTCCAAGTATTACATACTGTTCTATGCCATGAGCAATTGAATCTTTTAATTTGTCCTCACAATATCTTGCTCTTGCAATTGGAGTAGGTTCAACTTGAGTTTGAACAACCCATTTTAAAATTTCTTTAGAGTCATCAAACTCATTCTCTTTATCTGAATTAAAAAACCCTAAACCGCTTATCATATAATCTGTAATCTGATTATATTCTTCAGTAGTCATTAATTTTATAGCAATTGTATCATTAAAAATCTTTGGCTTATCAAATTGCGAATGATAAGCTCTTCCAAAAGAAGAAATTAGTGATGTTAAACTTGCCTGGTTTTTTTTCATTTAAACACGTACCTCCAAGATAGAATTTATTATTTGAGTGAATCCATAATCTAAAAAATTATCTATACTTGTATCAAATTCTTTTTCGATGAAAGTGTTTTTAGACGATGCTAAAGATAGCAATGACGAAATACTTGCCCATAAGATATAAACTGTTTGCATGGGCTTAATGCTTTTCATGACAATTCCTTGTCTTATTCCTTCCTTAATATAATTTTCTAATAAATTATTTATATCAGTACCTACTGTAAATATTTGTACTACTACAGGGGGAATTTCATCAAAATTAATATCTTTAGGTTTTTGGTTATTAATAGCATTAAAAGAATGAGGATTGTTTAAATAATAATATTTCATAGAATTACAAATAGCTTTGTATTTATCTAAAAATTTAATATGGTTTGAGATGCTTTTTGTTATATCTTCTCTTAAGGTTATTAAACCATCTAATACAATATGATTTAAAATATCTTCTTTACTTTCAAAGTATGAATAAAGAGTTCTTCGACTATATTGTGATTTTTTTGAAATATCATCTATCGTAGTTGCAATAAATCCTTTCTCTGTAAATATTTCTTTTGCAGACTGTATAATAGTATTTCTATGTAATTTAGCTACACTTTCTTTTTTATTTTCTCGATTCAAAGTATATCTCCTTTCTATTTAGTATATTGTTAGTATACTAAATAGAACTGTAGTTGTCAATAAATTATAAATTTGAAGAGATGTAGTTTATACAAATATAATTTTAAATTTAATATTGGCTTTCTAAATTCGATTTTTTGAAAAGTAATTTTATATGATTATCATATTTATAAAGTATTTTTGAATTTAATTTGATAAAATATATTTATGCCTTAAGCAGAGAATTTTAAGTATACAAAATTTAATGAAAATATAGTGAAAATGTAACTTTTATAAGGAGATAAAGATATTTTATGGATACAATAAAGAAATTAAGTCATGGATGTACACTAGATTGCCATGATTGTTGTAAATTTAATGTTTATACTAAAGGAAATAATGTGATAAAAATTGAAGGAGATAGAAATCATCCTTATACAAAAGGATTTATATGTAAAAAGGGGTCTGCTCATTTAGATAGATTAAATCATAAAGATAGAATAGAGACTCCAATGTTAAAGGTAGATGGTCTATGGAAAAAAATTTCTTTTGATGAAGCTTTAGAAATAATGGCAGATAAACTTCTATACTATAAAGAACATTATACATCAACGTCTATTATGCACTATGACCAATATGGAAGTGGGTCTATATTAAAATATATAGGAGATGTATTTTTTAATTTTTATGGAGGAGTTAGTAGACATAAGGGAGGGCCATGTTGGAGTGCAGGAATGCATGCCCAAAAGTATGACTTTGGAGTAACTAAGGGACATGCTATAGAAGATATGCTAAACAGCAAGAGTATCTTTATATGGGGAAAAAATCCAGCATATACTACCATTCATACTATGCAAATAATTAAAAAAGCTAAAGAAAAAGGGATAAAAATAGTAGTCATTGACCCTATATATACAAAAACTGCTCAAATGGCAGATAAGTACATACAAGTAAGCCCTGGAACAGATGGAGCATTAGCTATGGCTATGGCAAAAATTATAATAGAAGATAGCTTGCAGGATGAAGAATATATAAATTCGTATGTTGTTGGTTTCGAGGAATATAAAAAATATTTGGATTCATTAGATTTAAACTTTTTATGTGATGAATGTGGAGTTAAAGAAAAGGATATAAGAGAACTAGTTAATTTATATGCTAATAAATATTCAAGTATAAATGTAGGTTATGGTCTTCAAAAGTATAAAAATGGAGGAAATACAATAAGAGCGATAGATGCCTTAGGAGCTATAACAGGTCAAATAGGATTTAGTGGTGGAGGAGTGAATTATGCTAATAAGGTTTATCCAAATGTGATAGATGCTGATCCTTATAATAGCCAATCATATGGCGAAGATAGGGAGTTTTATGTAAGTAATATTAGCAAGTTTATAGAAGAATCCTTAAAAGACAATATATCAGATGAAGTTAATAATACATTAGAGAAACCAAATAATACATTGAACAAGTTTGATAATATGCCAAGTAAATCACTAAAAGGAAATATTCCTATAAAGATGGCAGTAATAACTAAAAGTAATATGTTAAATCAATTGCCAGATTTAGTAGAGCTAGAAAGAGTTTTTTCAAAGATTGAATTTAAAGTATGCTTTGATATGTTTATGACTGACACAGCTACTTTATGTGACTTATTTATACCTTGTACAAATACGCTTGAAAGTGAAGATATAATTTATAGCTCAATGACCAATCCATATATAACATACAATGAAAGAGCAGTAATACCAAAGCATGAATTGATGGATGAGTATTATTTCTTTATGGAGTTAGCTAAAAAGATGAAACTAGAAGGTTATCCTTTTGTAACAAAAAAAGAATACTTAGAAAAAGTAATTGAGCCACTTAAACGTTTTGATAAAAGTTTAGGTATAGAAAAGCTTAAAAATAGTTATTTTACTATACATAATCCTATTGCTTGGGAAGATAAGAAGTTCGAAACTCCCTCTGGAAAGTATGAACTTTATTCAGAAAGGATAAGAGATTTAGGAATTAGCCCAATTCCAGTGTATATAAGTAATAAAGCTAGAAACTTTGAAGATGAAAATAGAAAAAGTATTTTTAGACTGCTAACTAATCACCATGCAGATACTTTGTTTAGTCAACACTTTATGGATAAGACATCTATAGCTCAAGCATATATAAATCAAAGTATGGCTAAAAAAATAGGTGTTAACAATAAGGATATTGTATCTTTAAAGTCAAAAAAAACAAAGATAGATGTACAGATAAATATAGATAATGGAGTAAGTGATTATATAGTAAAAATGTATGTTGGATGGTGGAAGAAACATGGCAATCCTAATAGTTTAACAGATACTGGTATATCGGATATTGGTGGTCAAGTAACATATAATGAAACGATGGTAGAAATAATACGACAAAACTAGTTAAATTTCATTGAAGGAATAGAAATGCGCTTATAGAATTGATTAAAAGTTACTATTTTTACAAAACTATTGAAGGAGGGATTTTGATGGTAAAATATTCCTTAGAACATAAGAATCTATACATAGAATTTATGTGCTCAGAACTAGACCACCATGTAGCTAATGAAATAAGGGAAGAAATAGATAACTTATTAAGTGTTAATCAAGTAAAAAATGTTGTATTTGATTTTGGAAATATTAATTTTATGGATTCTTCAGGTATAGGTGTCATCATAGGTAGATATAAGAAAATTTCTAATGAAGGGGGACGAGTTTCAGTAATTAATATAAGTTCACGAGTTAAGAAAATTTTTGATTTATCTGGGTTAAATAAAATTATTGGCATTTATGATACGTATGAAGAAGCTCTAAGTTCTTTGTAGGGAGGAGTATGTGATGAATAATATTATGGAAGTTAAATTTTCGGCACTATCAGAAAATGAAAGTTTAGCAAGAGTTATAGTAGCATCATTTGCAGCAAAATTAGACCCAACAGTAGATGAATTAGTTGATATAAAGACTGCTGTCTCTGAGGCTGTTACAAATGCTATAATACATGGATATGAAGAAGACAGTTCTAAGTTTGTTTTTTTGAGATGTGAGATAGAAGGAAATACTATAAAAATTGTAGTTGAAGATGAAGGGTATGGAATAGAAAATGTGGAGAAGGCAATGGAACCACTTTATACATCAAAACCAGAACTTGATAGATCAGGAATGGGATTCACAGTTATGAAAAGCTTTATGGACGATGTAGAGGTAAGTTCTAGAAAAGATAATGGCACTAGAATTGAAATGACTAAAAAAATAAATTTGCCTAAATAAAGTCCAAAAGTGAGGTTTTATTATGGAAGTAACTGTTGCCAGAGAAGAAAAAAAACCTCTTCTTAGTCATGAAGAGACTCTAGAACTTATTGATAAAGTTCAAAATGGAGATGAAGAGGCAAAAGAAATATTAATATCAAGTAATTTAGGTCTAGTTAGGAGCGTTGTATCTAGATTTTTAAATATAGGGTATGATAGAGAAGATTTATTTCAGTTAGGTTCTATAGGTTTAATAAAATCAATATATAAATTTGACCCAAAATTTAATGTTAAATTCTCTACTTATGCAGTACCAATGATTCTAGGTGAAATAAAGAGATACTTAAGAGATGATGGTATGATAAAAGTATCAAGGTCATTGAAGCAAATAGCTGTAAAGGCCAAGATGGAAAGTGAAGCTTTAACTAAAAAGCTAGGTAGAGAGCCAAGTATAGAAGAAATAGCTCAAGCATTAGACGTAGAAAAAGAAGATTTAGTAATGGCTATGGAAGCTAATTTTAATGTGGAGTATTTGCAAGGTGTTATTCATGAAGAGGAAGGTTCTCCTATATGCCTTATTGATAAAATAAGCATGAAGGGAGAAAGTGAGGAAGAAAAAGTTGTAGATAATATATTATTAAAGGACATACTTGGAAGACTTGATAAGAGGGAACGTCAAATAATAGTTCTCAGATATTTTGAAGATATGACTCAAAGTGAAATAGGAGAAATGCTCAATATATCACAGGTTCAAGTATCAAGGATAGAGAAAAAAGTATTGTCTAAGTTAAAAGAGTATATATCATGATAATACTTATAATATATTAAACTTTTAAATTCTTTCTATTAAATTTAAAAATTATTATTAAAAAAATTATGAGTCTGAATAAAAAATATTAAAAAACAAGGTGTCTTTATGATAGAAAATAAATTATTTTCTTTATTAGGCATCTTTTTTATTTTTTGACTAAACTTTGAGTGTCTAAAATAAATTATAGGTTTATTTTTTTAAAATTAACAAATAATACTTTAGAGAGGTGTTTAGTATGGATAAAAATTATAAAAAGTATGTAGACCAAATAAGCCCAAAACCTACATATTTAAAAAACTATACACTTGCATTTATTGTAGGTGGAATTATTTGTATGATAGGGCAAGCTATAAATGATTTATATATGAAAGTTGGAGGGCTTGATAAATTAGGTGCTAGTTCTGCTACATCAATAACACTAATATTTATAGGGGCATTTCTAACTGGATTAGGAGTGTATGACCTAATCGGAAAAAGAGCAGGAGCTGGTTCTATAATACCAATAACAGGTTTTGCTAACTCAATCGTATCTCCTGCAATGGAGTATAAAAGAGAAGGATATGTATTAGGTGTAGGTGCAAATTTATTTAAAATTGCAGGACCAGTTTTAGTTTATGGTATAGGTTCTTCTATTTTATGTGGAATTATTTATTATATTTTTAAAATGTTTTAGATGATTTTTATTTAATTTAAACTTTATTAATTAACTATTAGCTATAATTATTGATTAGAAAATAGCTATGAAAAATTCAATTAATATTAAAGGATTAAATAATAAAATTCAAAATTAAAAAGGTGTGAAAATATGAAAAATAAAAGAATTGGAAAAAGAACAGTCAAGCTAGAAAATAAACCAACAATAATATCAGCTGGTACTATAGTAGGTTCTAAAGAAGGTGAAGGACCGCTAAAGGACTATTTTGATATGATTATGACAGATGATTTATATGGTGAAAAAACTTGGGAATTAGCTGAAAGTAAAATGGTAGAGACTGCATCTCAGAAGGCAATACAAAAGGCAGGGAAAAAACTGTCAGATGTAAATTACATGCTAGGTGGAGATTTAATCAATCAAATAGTGCCAGCATCTTTTGCTGCAAGAGAATTAGCAATTCCATTTTTAGGTATATATGGTGCATGTTCTACGATGGCAGAAGGACTTTGTATAGGTTCTATGCTTGTAGATGGTGGTTTTGCAGATTTAGTGTTATCAGGTACATCAAGCCATTATTGTACAGCAGAAAGACAATTCAGATTTCCACTAGAGTTAGGAAATCAAAAGCCAATGACAGCTCAATGGACAGTTACAGGAGCAGGAAGTGTTTTACTAGCTCCTAATGGAGAAGGTCCTAAAGTAAAATATGTTACAGTTGGAAAAGTAATAGATAAAGGTATTGATGATGGTAATAATATGGGACCAGCCATGGCTCCAGCAGCAATAGATACTATATATTCTTACTTTGAAGATACTAATGATGACCCAAATAGTTTTGACATAATTGCCACTGGAGATTTAGGTACACTAGGAAAACAGATAACAGAAGACTTTTTAAAAGAAAAAGGTGTAGATATTTCAAAGTGCTACACTGATTGTGGTATAGAAATGTTTAACCTTAAAGAGCAAGATGTTCACTGTGGTGGAAGTGGATGTGGATGTTCAGCTACAGTATTTGCAGGATATATATATGAAAAGTTGAGAAAAAAAGAATTTAACAAAGTAATGCTCGTATCAACAGGAGCACTATTATCACCAACAAGTACACTACAAAAGCAAACAATACCATGTGTTGCACATGCAGTAGTAATAGTAAATGAGTAGGAAGTGATATATATGTTAATGGACTATGTAAGAGTATTTATTGTAGGTGGAATTATATGTTTAATAGCCCAAGTAATGATGGATTATTTTAAAATGCAAACTCCATATGTTATGGTAACATATGTAACATCTGGTGTAGTTTTAACTTTTCTAGGACTTTATGAACCATTAGTTAAGTTTGCAGCAGCAGGTGCAACAGTTCCTATAATAGGATTTGGATATTCACTTGCAACAGGAGTAATAAAATCAATACAAAGTGATGGATTTTTAGGTATTTTTCTAGGTGGAACAACTGCTACAGCTGGTGGAATAGCCGCAGCTATATTTTTTGGATATATTATGTCAGTAGTATTTACACCAAAAGCAAAACCATAAAATAACTTAAATATATGATAAGTTTTTGTATTAAATAGGTAGATATCTTTTTAGATTCTGCCTATTTTTTTATAGTTACAAGCGTTTACATAATCAAGTTGACAATTATTTACAACATGGTGTAGTATTATATTAGCAAAAATAAAATGAAGTGAAGTAGGGGATAAAGATGGTAACTATTAAAGATATTGCAAAGAACCTAGGCATTAGCTATTCCACTGTTTCTAGGTGCTTAAACAATAATCCTAATGTATCTGAAAAAACAAAAAAGAAGGTAGTGGAAGAGGCTAACAGGCTAGGGTTTCATTTTAATGTAAATGCAAGAAATCTAGCAAAAAAAGAAACAAATAGAATAGGGGTAATCTTTTCAAATAATTTTAATCATCAAGACACTAGAAAATTTTTTAGTGATATAATGGATAGTTCTATAAATTCTATTGAGACCAATAAGTACGACTTTATAATACAGCCTAATAATAACATTAGTGGTGATAGTAATGTCTATAAAATGGTTAATGGACAAATGGTTGATGGATTAGTAATAGTGTCTCAATCAATGAAAAAAGAAGAGTATGAGTTTTTAAAAGATAACAATTTTCCACATGTATTCATATATTTTAAGCCATCTTTTGTAGGGGAAGTAGATAATTTCTTTTGGGACGATAATGTATATGGAGGTTATATAGCTACTAAGCATTTAATCGACCATGGTCATAAAAATATAATAACAATAACTTCAGAAGATAAGAGTTCAAAAATGCATGAAGATAGAACAAAAGGGTATTTAAATGCTATGGAAGAAGCTAATTTAAAGACTGATGTAATTGAATCTAAAATGGATTTTGAATCTCAAGTTGAACTATTAAGAATTCATATTGATAAAATAAAAAAAGCTTCAGCTATCTTTGTGCAACAAGATGTACCAGCTATTTCTATAATACAAGAATTAAAAACTACTTATGGTATAAATGTACCAGAAGACATATCTGTAATAGGATATAATAATATTGAATTAATATCTTACTTTAGGTCACACTTATCGACGATAGATGACCCAAGAGAACAAGTTATAAAAAATGGAGTAGATAGTTTAGTAAATACAATAAATAAAAAGAGTACAGAACATATCCCAAGAAAACTTTATCCAAGACTAATTATAAGAAATAGCGTTAATAGAATAAAAAACTAAAAGTAGTCCAGTTATTTATAGAATTTAATATGAATAAAAACCTGAATAAAATAAAAATACTGGAATGAAAGCTCATTCCAGTATAAAGTCCAACCTTTGGAGCTCAGTATAACACTGAGCTTTTTTATTTTTTAAGTGGTTTTATTAAGATAGTTTTTTATAAAGTCAATAAATATCCTTGTTGATTTGTTTAAAAATTTATTATCTGTCCAATATAGTTCAATAAATTGCTCGCATTTTATATCATTAATAGGTAATAGTTTAATAGAAGATTCATAATCTATACACCATGATTTTTCAGGAATAAATCCAACTCCATAACCTTCTTTTATCAAATTATAAACAGTTGAAGGAGAATCACATTCAAAACCTACATTAGGTTCAAAGTCAGCATAGTTACAAAATCTATCTGTAATTTTTCTGAAATTTGTACCTTCTTCTAAACATATAAAATTCTCATCTTGTACATCTTTAAAATATATACTATTAAGCTTTGATAGTGGATTGTTGTAAGGTACACCTATAAATATTTCTTCACTAGTTAATACTTCATAATTTGATGATTTAAATTCAAAGCAATATGAAGTAATACATATATCAAAATCGTAGTCAAATGTTGATTTTGGAACATGTTGTATTAATTTGAATGAAATGTTTGGATGCAATTTTTTAAATTCACTAAGTACATCTAAAATTAACCCTGATGCAGTAAGTACGATTAATTTGATTTGCTCAAATTCACTACAAGCTAAATCTTTTATTTCTTTAGTTGATGTATCTAATAAATTGAGTATCGAATCAACTCTTTTAAGAAAAATATTTCCACAATAGTTTAATTTGATAGACCTTCCTTTCCTGTCAAATAATTTTACACCTAAATCCATTTCAAGTAGAGCTATACTTTTGCTAAGTGCTGACTGTGTTACATGTAATTGTTTAGCAGCATTAGTCATATTTTCAGTACGAGCTACCACCTGAAAATATTTTAATTGTAATAAATCCATGATGCTTAATCCTCCTTTTGCTTTATGACTAAAAGCATATAAAAATAATGAAAAATTTATATTATACATTATCGATGAGAGAATATATAATTAAATCACTAATAGTTATATTGTAAGAAAATTATAAAAATTGCAAGGAGGTACAGAAATGAAAGAGAAGACAGGAATTAGAAATGCTCTGATAGCAGCCTGTATAATTACAGTATTGGCTGAATTAATTGGGCCTATTTCATTTAAAGTTATGGGTATTAATATAACTTTACTTAGTATACTATGGGCTATCTTTATAGGTATGGCTATTTCACCTCATTTGTTAGGAAGGGTTATACCAATTTTAAAAAAGTTTATAGGAGATAATGAAATAAATGTGTCTCCATATCTTTTATCTTTAACTTTATATCCATTAGGAATAATGTTTGGAATTAATGCAGGTCCTAAAGTTGGTATATTACTTCAAGCAGGACCAGCACTTTTATTACAAGAGTTTGGTCATATGGGTACAATGTTAATAGCATTACCTGTTGGAGTAGCATTAGGTCTTGGAAGAAGTGCATTAGGAGGGACTTTTTCATTATGTCGTGACACAGCACTAGGAATTATTGGGGATAAGTATGGATTAAATTCACCAGAAGGTATAGGAACATTAGGAACTTATATAAGTGGTAGTATCTTTGGAACATTACTATTTTCATTTTTGGCACCACTGGGTGTTCTTATAGGCCTTCATCCATATGCTTTAGCAATGGCATCAGGAATGGGAAGTGGTTCTATGATGGGGGCTGCAACAGCATCATTGATGAATACTGTCCCAAATATGTCTGAACAGATTTTAGCTTATTCAGCAACCAGTGGATTGATTACAGCTGTTACTGGAATATACATAGAATTATTTTTATCATTACCAGTAGCCAATTATTATTATAGTAAAGTGGCTCCAATTATTGAGAAGTTTAGAAATAGAAAAAAAGCAAACACAAGAGATGTCTTATAATGGAGGGTGTATAGATGGAAAAGACTTTGAAGACTATTATGGAACAGATAAAAATAGTAATGTTCATATATATTATTATTTGCTTTGGACAGGCTATAGCACTTAAAACACAGGCTAAAGATTTGTTGATTGGAAGTATATTTGGGTTTATATTAGTAATAATTGCTATTGTAATAAAGAATTTTGTTAAGAGACCAAATTTACCAGGTTTTGCATGGGCTACTTTAGTTGCGTTTGCATTATCACTTCCAATATCACCAGTTGGAGATTTTATAGCAAGTAATATAGGAAAAATCAATTTTATGTCTACAGTAACACCATTATTAGCTTTTGCAGGAATTTCTGTAGGTAACCAATTAGACATATTAAAGACTTTGAGCTGGAAGCTAGTAGTTATATCATTTATAGTTATGACATCTACTTATTTTGGTTCTGCTTTTATATCTCAAACAGTTCTAAAAATAAATGGAATGATTTAAGGAGGTAGTAAGTATGGAAGAATTAAAATTAAAAATCAAAGAAGATATAAAGTTGTTATCTGATGAGAAAAAAGCATCATTTGAAAAGGTATCTAAATCTCTATTTGAAAATCCAGAATTAGCATTTGAAGAATTTAAATCACAAAAAGCATTATGTGATTTATTAGAAGAAAAGGGATTTAATGTGACAAAGGGTGTAGGAGGATTAGAAACATCTTTTGAGGCAGTCTACTCAAATGGAACTGGTGGAAAGACAGTGGCTTTTCTAGCTGAATATGATGCACTTCCAGGTATGGGACATGCTTGTGGACATAATATAATAGGTACAAGTTCTGTTGGAGCGGGTATTATTTTAAAAGAAGTTATAAAAAAATATGATATAGAAGGAACTGTAAAAGTGTTTGGAACACCTGCAGAAGAAAGAGTAGGTGGAAAGATAACTATGATTAGAGAAGGAGTTTTTAAAGATGTAGATGCTGCATTAATTTTACATCCATGTGATGCTTCAATACCTGATGATATATCATTTGCTCAAGTTAATTTAAAATTTGATTTTAGTGGAAAAGCTTCTCATGCTGCTGCTTATCCTTGGAAAGGAAGAAGTGCATTAAGTGGAGTAATAGCACTGTTCAATAGTGTAAATAGCATGAGATTACATCTTAAAGATTATGCAAGAGTACATGGAATTATAACTGATGGAGGGAGTATACATAACATAATTCCTGAAAAATCTACAGCTATATTTAATGTAAGAGCATTAAGTATAGAATACCTAAATGAAATTTGTGATATGCTTAAAAATTGTGCTAAGGGAGCTGCAATTTCTACAGGAACTAGTGTAGAAGTAATTCAATTAGATGAGATATATAAAGAAATAAAAAATGATTCAAGATTAGTAAATATAGTTAGAGAAAATTTTGAAGTATTAGGTGAAGATTATATTGAAAGAGATTTAACACAAGGTATTGGTTCAACCGATACTGGAAATTTAACTCATGAAATACCTGCAATACAAGCATATATCAAATTAAAAGAAAACACTGCAACTCATACAGAAGAATTTGCTGTAGCTGCTGGTGGCGAAGAAGGAAAAATAGCACTTATAAAAGCAATTAAAGTACTAGCAATGTGTGGTGTAGATGTTTTGTACAGTAAATAATGTATTACTAAAAAATACATGAAGAAAGGACATTAAATATGATATTAAAACAAGTATTAGAGGTTTATGATATTTTAGACAAATCAACTGCAAGTGGAGAAGAAGTAAAGACATACTTACAAAGCTATGGTGGAGAAAAGATAATGGTAAAAAAGCTATCATCAAATAAAGGTTCTACAGATTTGGTTAAGCTTACAATTGCTGGTAAGAATGGTAAATTAAATGGAGGAAATGCTCCTACTCTTGGTATTTTAGGCAGACTTGGAGGTATTGGAGCAAGACCAGAGGTAATCGGTTTTGTTTCAGATGGTGATGGAGCATTGGTAGCAATTTCAGTAGCAGCGAAACTTTTAGATATGCAACGAAAAGGAGATGCATTAGAAGGCGATATTGTAATTTCCACTCATATTTGTCCAGATGCTCCAACTAAAGAACATTATCCTACACCTTTTATGGATTCACCAATAGATATGATAACTATGAATGAAAATGAAGTTGACAGTAGTTGTGATGCAATACTTTCAATCGATACTACTAAAGGTAATAGAATAATCAATACTAGAGGATTTGCAATATCACCAACTGTCAAAGAAGGGTATATATTGAAAACTAGCGATGATCTTTTAGATATTATACAGACTGTAACTGGAAAATCTCCATTTGTATTTCCTTTATCAATTCAAGATATAACACCATATGGAAATGACTTGTATCACTTGAATAGTATTTTACAGCCAGCAGTTGCTACAAATTCTCCAGTAGTTGGAGTAGCAATTACTACAGAAATGCCTGTTGCTGGATGTGCTACAGGTGCAACTCATTTTAGTGATTTAGAGTCAGCTGGTAGATTTGCAATTGAAGTTGCCAAATTATTTGGTGCAAATAAGTGTGATTTTTATGATAAGGAAGAGTGGGTAATATAACTGTTAATAAAAATCTATACAAATGTATATAAATTTATACAAAAATACAGATAAAATATAGATAAACAGTAAGCCCTTCGTATCAAGTAATTGGTGCGAACTCCACGTTAATTGCTTTTAACTCCTAAAGCTCAATGACCAAAGCAAAGCTAGAAATGGCATATGTAAAGGTGCGAAAGCGGAAAAAATAATTGAGATGGCATATGGTGAAATAAAAGCTATCAATTTTATGTGATAGTCCTAAGTGCTAATGCAATGGATGTTTAGCAGGGAAACTCCTAAGTCTTAGATATGGAGAACCTTCAACGACTATCTCCTTGAGGGAGAGTAAAACCACAAGCTAATGGTGGAAGAAAAATGTGGCTCTTATCAGAGGATAAGATGAAGATATAGTCTACGCTTATGTGAAAGCATAAGAGGTCTACTTGTGAGAGAAAGACTGCATTAAAAGTTGCGTTTTAATGTGAATGAGAAAAATGTAGACAAATTTAGAATATATAGATAAATTAGCTGATTTGTATTAAAATATAATTAATACAAGGAGGTGGTACATATGGAATTAATGTCCATTGGAAAGTTTGCTAAAAAAGTTAGTGTTCATCCAAGAACATTAAGAAGAATGGAAGTTGATGGAAGGTTAAAGCCTTATTATGTTTCAGAAGGTGGTACAAGATACTATTCAACTGAACAACTTAGAGAATTTAATCAAAAGTCAGAATTAAAACGCATTGTAGTTGGATATTGTCGTGTTAGTACGCCATCTCAAAAGGATGATTTAGAAACACAAGTTGAAAATCTTAAAACTTATATGTATGCCAAAGGATATGAATTTGAGATTATTAAAGACGTAGGTAGTGGCATTAATTATAAGAAAAAAGGTTTGCAACAGTTAATAGATAAGATAAATAATAGAGAAGTAAGCAAAATCGTAATTCTATATAAGGATAGGTTAGTACAATTTGGTTTTGAACTTATCGAATATCTTTGTGAAATTAACAGTGTTGAAATAGAAATTGTAGACCATAGTGAGAAATCTAAAGAAGAAGAATTAACTGATGATTTGGTTCAAATTATCACAGTATTTGCCAATAGATTATATGGTTCACGTTCTAAAAAAACTAAACGTTTGATTGATGAGGTGAAAAGCATTGATAATAGGGAAAAAGATTAGATTAAAACCCACAAAAGAACAAGAAATGTTATTTTGGAAATCAGCTGGTGTAGCTAGATGGTCATATAATTACTTTATAGCTACTCAAAATGAAACATATCAATCATATTTAGATAATAATAAAACAGGAAAAAAATTTATAGGTGATGGGGAGGTAAGAAAATACATTAATAATGTATTAAAACCTACTACTCATGCATGGTTAAAAGAGGTTGGAAGTAATGTAATGAAGCAAGGTGTTAAGGATGCAAAAGATGCCTACACTAAATACTTTAAAAAACTTGCTGACAAACCAAAATTTAAATCAAAACATAAATCTACTCCAAGTTTTTATGTAAATTATGAATCTTTAAAAAGAATTGATGGATTTCATTTTAGAGGAGAAAAAATAGGAATAGTTGAAACTTCTGAGATGTTACCAAAAGTAAAAGATAAATATAGTAATCCCCATATTAAGTATGACGGAAAGTATTGGTGTTTATATTTTAGTATTGAAATTGAGGAAGAAACATATCAACTTACAAATATATCACTAGGAATTGATGTTGGAATAAAGGATTTAGCTATATGTTCAAATGGTGAAACTTATAAAAATATTAATAAAGGTAAGGAAGTTAAAAGACTTGAAAAGAAACTTAAAAGGGAATTAAGAAGTTTTTCACGTATGAAGGAAAATAATATGATTAATAAAATCTATTATAAAAGTGGAGATAAAAAAGGAAGATTGAAGTCTTTTGAATATATTCGTCCACTTAGAGAGTGTAAAAACTATCAAAAACAACTTAAAGTTGTTCAAGGAATTTACCGTAGACTTACAAATATTCCTAATAACCATTTACATCAAACAAGTTCTGAAATTGTGAAAACCAAACCTTTCAGAATAGTAATGGAAACTTTGAACATAAAAGGTATAATGAAAAACAAACATTTATCTAAAGCTATTCAACAACAAAAATTATATGAATTTAAAAGACAAATTCAATACAAGTGTAAAAAATATGGTATTGAATTTATAGAAGTTAATAAATTCTTTCCAAGTAGTAAAAAGTGTTCTTGTTGTGAAAATATTAAAAAAGATTTAAAACTAAGTGATAGAATTTACAAATGTGATAATTGTGGAATATCTATTGATAGAGATTATAATGCAAGTATTAATTTAGCAAATTATTCAGTTTAAGAGCTTTCACATTAAAAGAAACCTTAAACGTGTACCCATCGATACTGGGGAATTTAAGCCTATGAAGTGTTATATCAAACTAAAGTAGATTATCTTCGGATATTCAAAATAGGACACGTTGAAGTAGGAAAAGTTAAGTTGAAAGCCTTTTAGGTATAAGACAACTTACAGTAAAGATGTAGACAAGTAGATATATTTATATAAATTTGTATATGTTTTTCGTATCGGATATACTTATCAAAAGATATGGTAAATTGAACACATTCCAGACTTTTGGTATACAATAAGCAAAAAATATAAAGTTTATATAATTTGTAATACATAAATATTATTAAAAAACACACATCTTGATTATAATTACTAAAAAAGGAGTGCCTCATTGATGATTTTTAAAAATCACTTTGAGGCAACTCCTTATATTTTTGTTTAAAATTTAATTATTTATTAATATTTAAATATAATCTTTTGTTAAACTAAGGTGTTGTATTTCCACCACCATCAGGAGGGGTGACAGTACCGCCACTATTACCACCATTATCAGGAGGGTTAGTAGTGCCACCACTGTTACCACCATTATCAGGAGGAGTAGTAGTACCACCACTATTACCACCATTGTCAGGAGGGTTAGTAGTACCACCACCATTATTTCCACCATTATCAGGAGGAGTAGAGCCACCACCATTATTACCTGAATTATTGTTGTTATTATTGTTCTCTTCTTCTTGTTGATTATTATCTGGTTTCTTTGTATCTTCAGTAGATGGTTGAGAACTTACTCTAGAAGGAGCAGTACCTTCAATAAATGCTGCTTTAGAGCCAGAAGATTGCTTTCCTCCATCTTCTAAATTAATTTTTGTAAAATATACATTTTTAGGAACTTCAAATTCAGTAACTGTTAAATTTGCATGTATTTTTGCCATAATTTTTTGCCAAAGTTTTGCTGTACTAGTACTTCCATGTGGAACATCTCTACGTTTTATAGTGTTACCAGCATCATCTTTTCTACCAGCATCATCTCCAATGTATGTTGCTCCTACATAATAAGGTGTATAACCAACAAACCAAGCATCAAATGCGCTATTTGTAGTACCAGTTTTACCTGCAACAGGCATTCCTTTTGGAAGTGATGCAACACCACCTGTACCTTCAGTAATTACACTTTCTAACATATCTGTAACAACATAAGCTACTTCTGGGTCTACAACTTTATGCTCCTCAGGAGCGTTTTTAACTAACAATTGACCATCAAAAGTAGTTATAGTAGTGTAAATAGATGGTTCTACATAAACGCCTTGATTTGCTAATGTACCATAAGCAGCAGCCATCTGAAGTGGAGTAATACCACTTGCCATACCACCAAGTGTTAATGCTGGGAACTGTCTATCAGTTGCTCCTGTTTGGCTATTTTTAACAGTTGTTATACCAAAGTTCTTTAAGTAGTCCATCATTATATCTATACATTCATCGTAAGAATCTCCAAGCATTTCAGCAGTTTTAACTGCTATTGTATTTGAAGATTTAGCAAGTGCTTTACGTAAACTCATAGAACCATGACCACTAGTAGTAGTTCTTGGATTCCACTCATTATTTTTTTTGAATTTATATCCTCCTCTAACATCATTTAGAGCAGTTGATTGTGTAATCTTTAAAGTATCAATAGCTGGTGTATAAATTGCTAAAGGTTTTATAGAAGAACCTGGCTGATGAGGGCTAGTAGCACGATTTAAAGTTTTTCTGCCACTTATGTTTCGGCCTCCAGCTAGTGCTCTTATTTCACCATTTTTGTAATCTAAAATTACCATTGACGCCTGAGGCTGGCTAACTCCATCAGGTCCAACCATATGTCCTGGGAAATTGCTATTTCTATCAAATTCTTCTTCTAAAGCATCTTGCATTTTAGGGTCTATAGTTGTATTTACAATTAAACCACCATTGTAGAATAAGTTTTGAGCTTCATCATTTGTATGACCTTGTTCCATTAGGGCATTTATAACTTCACTTTCAATAAGGTCTTCTACAGATGAAGAAACTTTATCTGCTGATTTAGGTAATTTTATTTCTATCTTAGCATTAATTGCCTCGTCATATTCTTTTTGTTTTATATATCCTAGGTCTAACATTTTCTTTAGAACAATTTCTTGTCTTTTCTTAGCTTCAGGATTACTTTCAGCTTTTCTAACTACTAATGTACCTGCTTTTAGCTGTCTATAAGTATCATTAGATATAAGTTCCCAAGTCTTTAATTTTTCAATCATATCAAAGTCTACTTGAGTTGGGTCATCTAAATTATCATCAGTTGTATTAACAAAAAATAATAATTTATTCTCTAAGTCACTCTTAGTTTCACTTCCATCCAATTTAGAAGTTTTGTAAGCTGAAAACCTAGATGGATTTTTAGTTGAACCAGCAAGAAGTGCTGATTCAGCTATAGTAAGGTCAGCTGCAGACTTATCAAAATAACCACGTGCACCAGCCTCAGCTCCTGCTAGACCTCTACCAACGAAAAAGTTATTTAAATAAGTTTCTAATATTTTGTCTTTACTTACTGTCTTACTCATCTCATATGCATAATAAATATCTTTTATTTTACGAGGTATAGTTTGTTGCTCAGTAGTCAACAGCATCTTAGATACCTGCATAGGAATAGTACTACCACCTTGTTTGGTACCTGTAAGAGTTTTTAATACTGATCTAAATAAACCTCTAATGTCAACACCCTTGTGTTCATAAAAACGTTCATCTTCTATTGCAACTACTGCATGCTGAAGATGAGGTGAAATTTTATCTAATGGAACGGGTGTCTTCTTATTTACACTTGGAGCAGTAGATAATGTTTTTCCATTAGCGTATTTAATTGTAGTTGTTTGGTTAGTTTGCTTGTCTAAAACAGCTTCTGTAACTGGAGACACATCTCTTAATGATGCAAATACTAATCCAGCAGTACCTGCTGCACCAACAACTAATAAAACTAAAAATACTATACCAAATACTCTTAGTTTTTTAAATTTATCGCTTTTTTTAGATTTCTTCTTGCTTTTAGTTGAATGAGTTTTGTTAGCTGAATTTCTATTAACTGGTTTATTTGAGCTACTAGATGAGCTAACCTTTTTTCTTCTTATTTTATTTCCATTTTTATCATTATCGTTATTCATAAGATTTTAACCTCCTTACTTAATGCAATATTATAACACAAATAGGAGTAATTTTGTAATTAATAGAAAAAATGAATTTGCTATAATATTCTGTACATTGTAGATATGTATAAACAAAATGTATTAATAAGTCTATATTTTTATTTATTTATTTTTGACAAATATTATAAAAATTATGCCAAAGTTACATATAAATAAATAGGAGGCGATAATTTTGAATAGGATAGTAGATAGAAAAAAGAAAAATGAATTTAGAAAAATTGTAGCTATCTTCTTGTTAATTCTTTTCTTGTCTGTATTTATAGGCAGTTTTATATATATAGATAAAAGTTTAAGACCAACAATTACAGTTTTAGCAGAAACAAAAGCTCTTGAATTGGCAAACAGGTCTATAAATAAAGCTGTTGCTGAAATGGTAGAAGGAAAAATAAATTATGAAGATTTAATGGATATACAGCTTGATAATAATGGAAAAATAACTATGATACAAGCAAATACTATTATGATGAATGAGATTGCATCTGCAATAGCTTTAGAAATACAAGATGAATTAAAAAAAGGTAAAACAGCAGATTCTTACATACCTATAGGAACAGCATTAGGAAGTCCTATATTAGCTAAATACGGTCCTAAACTTGAAGTATCTATTGAACCTATAGGAACAGTATCAGTAAACTTTAAAACAGAATTTGAGTCTTCCGGCATAAATCAAACAAGACATAGAATATATTTAGAAGCTCAAACACAAGTAAAAGTTGTAATCCCACTTATAACTTCAACAAAACAAATTAAAGCTCAGATACCTATCTGTGAGACTATAATAGTAGGTGATGTTCCAGAAAGTTATGTAAATATACCTGAAAAGAACCTTGGGAATGTTTTACCTAACACTGGAAAAAATGCTAACAAGTAATATAGTGATATTTATTTTTTAATAAATTTGAAATAATAGTTTATAAATAAAAATTTTGTAAATAATAAGTAGTAAATAATAATTAATAGAGTTGTAATAAAAGCTAATATAATTGTAATAAAAATTTATACTTTAAAGTATGTAAAATATTTAATATATTTGGTCTGTAGAGTGAAGGAATATATCTTCAGACCAAATATATTATTAACATTTATTTAGTGATGTTTTAGAGTTTACAAATTACTTATAATATTTATTATCTAGAGCATCCATTTAATAAATACACCATAACCAACAGCTGGGTCATTTTCAATGGCATGAGAGACTGCTCCTATTATTTTATCATCTTGTACTATTGGAGTACCACTCATACCTTGTACAATACCACCAGTTTGAGATAAAAGGTTTTTGTCAGTGATTTTAATTTTAAAACTTTTACTCTCAGGATGGTTTTGGTTTTCTATATCTATAATTTCAATATTATATTTTTTACATTCATTAGAGTTGTTTTGTAAAATTATTTGAGCTTTTCCTAATTTAACTTCATCTAATGAAGCTACTTTATATTTTTTTAAGCTAGAAATATCAAAATTATTAATTTGACCTCTTATTCCAAAATCAGTGTTTTCTGTAAAACTACCAATAATATTTTCTCTTTTTGCATTTATACATCCAACACTACCTCGATAAGATTTTTCTATATCAAGATGTTTAGTTGTAGAAATTGAACCTGATTTTATAGGTATTTTTCTTGAACTACCAACACTTATTGGATGACCTACAGCACCAAATTCTGATGTTTCTGGATTGATATAAGTTAAGGTAGCAAATCCAGAAAGCAAGTTATTAAAACTAATTTTTTCTAATATGTGTTTAGTTGTTTTCATTGTTAAAAGTTGACCACTTCTATTTAATAAGATAGAGACTGGTTTTTCTTCAGGTAAAGCATTTAGTGTATTAGCAAAATCACTATATCCATCAACTTCTATATTATTTACCTTGATTATAGCATCACCTAATCTAAATGGAGATGCTTCACCAGGACTTCTAACAATGATATTTTTTAGTTCTGCATCAATTTGAAGAACATTTCCTATAGGTATTAAATATTCAGGTTCACTTTTTTGTAAATTTTGTGCATAAATTAAATTATTTGAGAAAAAATATAATAAAAATAAAAATGTTAAAACAATTGTAAATTTAGACTTAGCTAAGTTACTTCTTTTATTTAAAGCTTTATTTTTAAAATAAAAATTTTTAAATTGCATAGAACACCTCTTTCTTATTAAAATATTTTAATAATAAAATTGAAATTTTCTTGCTGCTTCAATATTATGTTGCTCAAGAATCAGTTTTTGATGCTTGGAAAACTGACGCAATAACACCTTTGTTTTCATAAAAATAAATAAAATAAACAAGGTATATGATAAAATAGATACATATTCATATAAATTTAAAATAGATAATAGCTGTCTATCATTGAAAGGAGCAAAAGATGAAAAAATATAGATTGTTAGTTACTTGTATAATTGCCATGGGAATTATAATTATAGGAACATCAAATCCAGTTACCAATTTTTACAAGACAACAAATTTAATTAATTCAGGTACTACTAAAAATGAAAAAACAGATAAAGATAAAGATTCAAATAAAAATATAAAAGATAAAGATGAAAATAAATCAAATTCAAAAAGCAAAAATGATAATAAATCAGAGGATAATAAATCAGATAGTAAAACAGAAACTCAAAAAAATAAAAAGTTTTTAATTTGTATAGACCCAGGACATCAAGGAAAAGGAGATAGTAATTTAGAGCCAGTAGCTCCAGGTTCTTCATCTCAAAAAGCAAGAGTATCTTCAGGAACAGAAGGTATAGCTACAAAGAAAGCAGAGTATGTTTTAAATCTTGAAGCATCTGTAGTTTTAAAAAATATATTAGAATCTAAAGGTTATAATGTAATAATGACTAGAGAAACACATGATGTAAATATAAGTAACTCAGAAAGAGCGATACTTGCTAATGAGAAAAAAGCTGATATGGTTGTAAGAATACATGCAGATAGTTTAAATAATTCTTCAAAAACTGGTGCATCTATATTAGTTCCTGAAAAGGATGGAAAATATACAGCTCCTATATATGAAGATAGTAATAGATGTGCAGAATTTATCAAAACAAACATGGAACAAGCTGGAATACAGATAAATGGAATTGTTCAAAGAGGAGATTTGACTGGATTTAACTGGTCAAAAGTGCCAGCTGTATTAGTAGAGATGGGATTTATGAGCAATTATAATGAAGACCAAATGATGTCAAATCCAGAATATCAAAGAAAAATGATGCAATGTGTAGCAGATGGATTAGATGAATATTTTAAATAAAATGTAAATAGAGAAAAAATTGGGATGGTACTATTTTCCTAATTTTTATCTCTATTTTTTATTTTACATAATATAGTGATAAAGTTTATTCTCAGTTAAATTATTGTAAATATAACTAAAAATATTGGTAATACTTGATTTAAGTTTCAAAAGAATATATTATAGTATAGAATGTGTAAAATTTTTTTGAGAGGTGTTAAAATGCTAGTAGTAGAAAACGTAAGTCACGGATTTGGTGCAAGAACAATATTAGAGAATGTATCCTTTAGACTTAGAAAAGGTGAACATATTGCACTAGTTGGCGCTAATGGAGAAGGAAAATCGAGTTTTTTAAATATAATAACGAAAAAACTTATGCCTGATGCTGGAAATATAAAATGGTCTTCAAGAGCTACAGTAGGTTACTTAGACCAACATACAGTATTAAGTAAAGGTAAAAGTATAAGAGAAGTGCTTAGAGAAGCTTTTAAGCATATGTTTGATTTAGAGCAAGAAATGATTGCTATGTACGACAAGATGGGAGAAGCTAGCGATGATGAGATGAGTAAGCTTCTTGAAGAAACAGCAGAAATACAAACTATACTTGAAAATAGTGGTTTTTATATGATAGATGCAAAGATACAAGAAGTTGCAAATGGTCTTGGTCTTGGAGAAATTGGTCTTGATAAGGATGTAACTGATTTAAGTGGAGGTCAAAGAACAAAAGTACTTCTTACTAAACTTTTACTTGAAAATCCAACTATTCTTATTCTAGACGAGCCTACAAACTATTTAGATGAGGAACATATAACATGGCTTACTAGATATCTTCAAGAATATGAAAACAGTTTTGTTCTAGTATCGCATGATATTGACTTTATAAATAATACTTGTAATGTAATATATCATATGGAAAATGGTGAGTTAAATAGATATAAAGGTAATTATGATGAATTTGTAAGACTTAATGATATAAAGAAACGTCAAGAAGAGCAAGCTTATGATAAACAAGTTGAAGAAAGAAAGAGATTAGAAGACTTTGTAGCCAGAAATAAAGCTAGAGTTGCAACAAGAGGGATGGCTAATAGTAGACAAAAACAACTAGATAAGATGGAAATACTAGAAAGACCAAAGGAAAAGATAAAACCTACTTTTTCTTTTAAAGATGCCAGAGCAGCAAGTAAAATAATTTTTGAAACAGAAAACTTAGTTTTAGGATATGATGAAGCATTAACAAAGCCACTTAACTTCCAATTAGAAAGAGGAAAGAAGATTGCTTTAAAAGGGATGAATGGTATTGGGAAGTCTACATTATTAAAGACATTACTTGGAATAATAAAACCATTTGGTGGAAATGTCAGACTGGGAGACTATTTAGAAGTTGGATATTTTGAACAAGAGAGTTCAAAAGAAAATAATAATACACCTATGGATGAAGTTTGGAGTGAATTCCCTGGTCTTACGAATTTTGAAGTTAGACAAGTCCTTGCAAAATGTGGACTTACTAATGAACATATAACTAGTCAAATGAGAGTATTAAGTGGAGGAGAAGCTGCTAAGGTTAGACTTTGTAAAGTTATGTTAAAAAATATAAATTTCTTAGTACTAGACGAGCCTACAAACCACTTAGATGTAGATGCAAAAGACGAATTAAAGAAAGCTATAAAAGAATTTAAAGGTACAGTTCTTTTAGTATGTCATGAGCCAGAATTCTATTCAGAAATTGTCGATGATGTATGGAATATAGAGGATTTCACTACTAAAATCGTTTAGGCAATTAATTTGTTACTGGGGGGATTTCATGAAAAAGTTTCTAAATATAATTTTTTCAGTGTGTATAAGTTTGGTGGTAATAGTAGGTGCTATTAATTTTACTGTTGGATTTAAGCAACTTTATTATTTTGATATTGATTATTTAAACATATCGGAGTTATCTGGTTTATCTAAAGATAATATAAAATTAAATTATGATTATTTAATAGATTACAATCTAAGCAAGGATGTATCTGAGTTTAAGTTACCAACAATAGAATCTTCTCCAGAAGGGAAAATACATTTTGAAGAAGTGAGAAATATATTTCAAAATATAAATAAATTAGCTAAGTTATTAATGATAATTTCTTTGGTAGGAATTATATTAAGTATAAAAAATAAAAATATAAAATTACTAAAAACTACATCAATGACATTGATAATCATGCCAGTAGTGTTGGCACTTCCTATTTTGTTGAATTTTGAAAAATCATTTATTATTTTTCATAAATTATTATTTAGAAATGATTATTGGATATTTAATCCTGATTTAGACCCAGTTATAAATATGCTTCCAGAAGAATTTTTCTTTCATGCTGGAATGATGATTTTGATATTGATTTTTGCAGTAAGTATATTGCTTTTCGCAATGTACAAATTATGTAAATTATTTCAAAGTAGAAAGATATAAGGTAGAATGATATAAATTAAAACTTAAACAATAAAAATAGCTATGTAATATGATTTAGACTAAAAGTAGTCAAAAAATATTTATGCATAGCTATTTTTAATGAAAAATTATTTTTTACTAGTGATTTTAACTAAATCTTTAAATTTTCCCATAATATAATTATAATTATCTTTTTTATGAGGTAGCATACAACTACTGCAATCTTTAATGCCTTTATCTGTGTACTTAAAGTTTCCGCCACAATTTTCCCCTAAAGCATATAAAGGACAGTAGCAAAATAAACAGTTAAATTCTTCTGGCTTATTAGTTTTATGACAAGGGAAAAACTCACAATCTTTGTGATTAAAAAATTTATAATTTTCGCCCATCTTTTCCTCCTAATTTAAATAAAGTATCAAATCTTTTATAACTATATAAGATTTTGGTGATAATATAATTATACTAAATATTTTTATTAATAGTTGATAATATAGTATTATTAATCATATTATTAATGGTATAATTAGTCAACAGAGAAATAATGTAAATGTTTAATACAATTATATTATGCTTTATAACAAAAAATGAGGTGATTAAGTGAAAGAAATTCAAGAAAGAGCACTTCTTGTAGGTCTAAATTTGACAACAATAATTAAAAAAAGTGATGATATAGACACAAATGAATCCATGGAAGAACTAAAAGAATTAGCAAAAGCTGCTGGAGCAGAGGTTGTAGGTAGCTTAATTCAAAATAAGCAAGCTGTTGATGCAGCTTATTATATAGGCAAAGGTAAGGTAGAAGAAATAAGAGCATATAGTGAATCATTAGATGCTACTTTAGTAATTTTTAATGATGAATTATCTGGCGCTCAAATTAGGAATATTGAAAATGTTGTTGGAAAAAAAGTAATAGATAGAACTACCTTAATTTTAGATATATTTGCTCAAAGAGCACTTAGTAAAGAAGGTAAATTACAGGTTGAATTAGCACAATTAAAATACAGATTACCACGACTTTATGGAATGGGTGGTGAGATGAGTAGAACAGGTGCAGGAATTGGAACTAGAGGGCCTGGTGAACAAAAACTAGAAGTAGATAAAAGACATATACTTAATAAAGCAGCGGATATAAGACGTGAACTTAAAGAGGTAAAAAAGAATAGAGAGACACAAAGAGTTAAGCGTTTAAAATCAAATATACCAATTGTAGCACTTGTTGGGTATACAAATGCAGGAAAATCGACCTTACTAAACGAATTAATAAAGACACACAAGGATTATGAACAAGAAAAAGAAGTTTTTGTAAAAGATATGCTTTTTGCAACTTTAGATGTAACTTTAAGAAAAGCTCTTTTGCCAAACAAGAAAGAATTTTTAGTAGTAGATACTGTTGGATTTGTCAGTAAACTTCCCCACGATTTAGTAGAGGCATTTAAGGCTACACTAGAAGAAGTACAATATGCAGATTTAATTTTACATGTAATTGACACAACAAATACTAGTTATGAATTGCAAAAAAGTACAACTGAAGGTGTATTAAAAGAACTTGGTGCAAATGATAAAAAACATATACTTGTATACAATAAAGTAGATAAGCTAGAGTTAGATATATATCCTAAGAGTCAAGAAGATATTGTGTATATATCTGCAAAACAAGGCATAAATATGGATAAGCTATTAAATATGATAGAAATTGCTTTAATGGAAAATACTTATTCAGTAAGTTTGATGTTACCTTATGAAAGAGGTGATATATTTAGTAGAATAAAAGATAAATACAATGTGGAGAATTTTGAGTATGGGGAAAATGGTATAACATTAGATGTAAATTTAGATGAAGAAGATTTTAATATCTATAGAGAGTACATATTAGAAAAATAGGTTTGATATGGATATAAATTGGGAAAATATAGATAATCTTGAAGATTATTTTATAACCTATCTTCTTTACAAAGAATCTAAAACAGTATCTCAAATTAGTAGAATTAGAAATATTTCAAATGTTGAAGCAAGTGAGCAACTTATACAAGCAAAGTTGAAGATAAAAGAAATGCAAAAAGATGATTTTGAGGCATCTAAGGATATTTTAGATAAATTTTTAGAATTAGATAAAATTAAGAGACTTGATTTTATGGATAGCTTAGATGACGAAAAAATGGTATACTTTAAGAGAAAGGTTTTCAAAAGAATCCTTGTAGAAAAAAATGCTGAAGATTTGATTGTTTTAATTTGGGCAACAGGTGAGCTAAAAGATGATAGATTTTTGAAGTTACTCCATCAGCTCACAAACCACAGACACTCAGATATTAGAAGAATAACTTATTCAGCAATAAGAAAGATTGAGTCACCAAGTAGTAGAGAAGTTTTGCAAAAAGGTCTCTACGATAAAAATGCACAAACTAGACAATATTGTGCAAAAGCTCTTTCAAAATTAGGAGATGAAAACAGTTTAAAGATTTTACAGCAGTTAAAAGATAAGAATAGGAATTTTGAAAAAGAGTACGTGCTTAGAGCTTATGATGAAGCCATTAAAGCATTATCAAATTTGAAAAAGTGATTTTTTATTAAAGTAATTTGTTTACTTAATGATTTATTTATGGAGTTTAACAAGATAATTAATAAATTAATGGGAGGGGTTTCAAATGATAGTAAGACGTTGTGCAGGTGGAGTAGTGTTTTATGCTAATAAAGTACTTATTGTAAAAAATGATAGAGGTGAATGGACACTTCCAAAAGGAAAGATACTTGGAGGAGGACTTCCATATGAAAGTGCTGTTGAAAGAGTTAAAGTAGAAACTGGCATAGATGCTAAAATGATAGATGTAGCTGGCGATACTATGTATGAATTTTTCTCAAGAAGTAGACAACAAGAAGTTTGCAATGCGATAATGTGGTATGTTATGGAAGCTTGTAATACTGAATGTGTACTTGCTCCTGAATTCCAAGAAGGTGGATTTTACAAGATAAAAGATGCTTTAGAAATGTTATCACATCATAAAGAGCAAGCTTTAGTTGAAGTATCTTATAAAAAGTTTAAAGAATTAAAGAAATTAGTTTCAGAGGGCGATGATGTTCCAGCAAACTAGTAGTGAATTTATAGAATTTTGAGGAAGGGATATACCCTTCCTTTTTTAGTTGAATACTTTAGAAATGTATACTTTATAGCTTATTTGATTTTTATTTTACTAAACTATTTTTTATTTTACTAAATTATATTGATTTATGTCTTAATGAATTATATTAAAAATAAAAATTAAAAATCTTGTGATTTTATTATATAATTGACTTATAATGTTAACAAAATGAATACTAAAAATTCTATTTACATTTTAAGTGGAGTAATTTTTATAAATAAAGATATATTTTAGCAAATGACAAAAATAGGAGGAGTTATAATGAGTAATTATAGGACATTACACGAATTTGGAACGGATGAGATAACAATTGAAAAATCTGTTTTTATTGGATATGCTAAGCCTATACAAAGTGAAGAGGAAGCAGTAGAATTTATAAATGAAATAAAGAAAAAGCACAAGGATGCAAATCATAATGTGTGGGCTTATACAGTTGGACAAAACATGAATATACAAAGGTATAGTGATGATGGAGAGCCACAGGGAACAGCAGGTATACCAACATTAGAAGTCATAAAAAAAGAGGATTTAAGAGATGTAGTAGTTGTTGTTACTAGGTATTTTGGTGGTATAAAATTAGGTGCAGGTGGTCTGGTTAGAGCTTATACAAAAGGTGCTAAATTAGGCTTAGAATCTGGAAAAATAATTAGTAAAGTAATGTACCAAGAAGTTAAAGTTAAGATAGATTATACTCAACTTGGAAAAGTACAAAATGAGTTGATGAACTTAGGGTATTTTATAAAAGATACCATATATGAGGATAATGTTGAGATAATAGTATATTCAAAGTTAGAAGATGTTGAAAAACTATCAGAGAAAATGATTGATATAACAAGTGGGACAGGTAAGATAGTTTTGGGAGATGAATTTTATTTATCTGAACAGGATGGAGAAATTTTACTATAAAAATTCTGCTGTAATTTAAGCTAAAAGTAAAAAAGTAGAATGTCAATATAGAAGATAAAAGCATAAAAATAGAATAGTTATATAGAAAATAAAAGCCACTAATTTATATTGAAATAATTTAATGGCTTTTATCAGATTTTGCACAGAATCCTTTTTTAACTTCAAATAAACCAACTAAAAGTAAAAACACTCCAAATATTTTCTTCAATATATCAGAAGATAAATAATTAGCTAATAATGAGCCAAATATAGCTCCTAACACTCCAAATACAGCTATTGGGATAACTAATTTGAAAATTACGTTTTTATTTTTGATATGTATAGCTAATGCTATCAAAGTCATAGGTATGGATGAAAGTAAGTTGACACTCTGTGCAATTTTAGTATCTATACCAGCAAGTAAAACGAGAGCAGGAATAAGAATAGTTCCACCACCCATTCCCATTCCTCCAATAATTCCTGCAAAAAATCCAATTAAAGCAAATAACATTAAAACACCATCCTTAATGCTGCAATTATCATGATTAATCCAAAAGAAATCCTAAGAAACTTTCCAGTAACTTTATTTAGTAATTTAGCTCCTATAATACCGCCAATAATACTTCCTGCTGCAACTTTTATTGTTAAGTTAATGTCGTAAGTTCCTTTAGAAACATACAAAACAGAACTTGCTGTTGTCAAGAAAATGATTATAGAAAGAGCTGTTGCATGAGACTTATGTTCTTCTACCTTCACAATATCATTTAATATTGGTACTAAAAGAGTACCGCCTCCAGAGCCAAATACTCCATTTATAAATCCTGTAAATACCCCAATTATCGTATTTTTTATATTGAAATCAAAATATTTTTTCTTTAAGTTATTAGTATTTTTCATAAAAACCACCTTCTGAAATAGTTTTACCAAAATAGGCAAATTATATTTATATAAAATAATATTAAATATAATCCTTCATTTTTGCTTAAATTTGCATAAAAAAAAACATGTTAAAACAACATATTAATATATGGTATAATATATTAATACAAAGTAGTAAATTGAGAGGAGATAATAATGTCAAATATAAAAATACAAATAGACAAAACTGTAGAATGGCTTAAAAATAAGGTTAATGAGGCAAATGCAAAAGGATTAATTGTTGGTGTATCTGGAGGAATTGATTCAGCAGTAGTTGCTAACTTAATCAAAAAAGCTTTTCCGGAAAACTCTATGGGAGTTATAATGAGCATAAAAAGTAATCCTCAAGATAGAGAAGATGCACTTAAGGTTATAGAAGGATGTGATATAGAATATCTTGATTTAGACCTTATAGAACCACAAAGTGCTATATTAGACATGGTAGTAGGAAATTTAAAAGAGAAACATTTATATAGAGAAGAATATTTAAAAATGACAGATGCAAATTTAAGAGCAAGAGTAAGAATGAGTACTATTTACACAATTGCTAACAACTTAGGATACTTAGTTGTTGGTACAGATAATGCTGCAGAAATACACACTGGATACTTTACTAAGTTTGGTGATGGTGGAGTTGATATTTTACCAATTGCAAATTTAACTAAAGCTGAAGTGTATGAATGGGCAAAAGAACTTGGTGTTCATGAAGCTTTAATAAATAAAGCTCCTTCAGCAGGTCTTTGGGAAGGACAAACAGATGAAAATGAAATGGGAACTACTTACAATATGATAGATGCTGTATTAGAAGGTAGATTAGATGAAGTTCCTCAAAGAGACCAAGAGATAATAGAAAGACTTCATAGAATAAGTGAACACAAGAGAAAAACGCCTGCACAACCTCCTAAGTTCTAATTTACTATTTTCAAGATTTGTGATAAAATTTACAAGTGATAAAAATTAGAATAATTAATTGTACGTATTAAGGAGTGGAAATATGGGACGTATAGGAAATATAATTAATAGAAAAGGTAAACAAGATGCTCAAAGAGCAAAAATATTTACTAAACATGCTAGAGCAATAGCAGTTGCAGCTAAAGAAGGTGGCGCAGACCCAGAATATAATGCAGCATTAAAAACAGCTATAGAAAAAGCTAAGGCAGATAATATGCCAAATGATAATATAGATAGAGCTGTTGCTAAAGGTGCAGGTGCAGGTGCTGGAGAAGACTATGAAACTATAGTTTATGAAGGATATGGACCTGGTGGGGTTGCTGTTATAGTAGAGACTTTAACTGACAATAAAAATAGAACTGCTGGTAATGTAAGATACTACTTTGATAAAAACGGAGGAAACCTAGGAACTACTGGATGTGTGTCTTTTATGTTTGATAACAAAGGACAAATCTTAGTTGGTGCAGGAGATGGCGTTTCAGAGGAAGAATTAATGGATGTTGCATTAGAAGCAGGTGCTGAAGACTTTATAACAGAAGAAGATGGTTATGAAATAATAACTACACCAGAAGATTTTTCTAGTGTTCGTGATGAATTAAAAGCAAAAGGGTATGAATTTATATCTGCTGATGTAAAGATGATACCTCAGACTACAACTGTTTTAACAGAAGAATCTCATCTTAAAATGATGAATAAATTAGTTGATATGCTTGAAGAAGATGATGATGTTCAAGATATATATCATAACTGGGAAGTAGAATAAATATTATATCACATTGAGATTTGTAATTATTACATTAATTTTACTATGTGATAAATTCTATAAAATAAGTAATTATTAAAATAAACATATACACCTCTAAGCTATGTTTGCATAAATAATATGTAAACATGGGTTAGAGGTGTTTTTGTGTGTATAGAATATATCTAAAAATATTTATAAGTTAAAAATTTTAAAGTAAGTTCTGAGCAGGACTTGATTGTCTATAAATAATTGATGGGTATATCATCTGTTGCTGAATACCACTTATACGACCAGTGACTATATCAATAATCATCCTAAGACTACGTTCTGCGGTCTCTTCCATTTTCAAATCTATAACTGTCAAAGGAGGAATACTTCTTGCCATTAATCGTGCAGGTCCATTACTTGCTGCAAATATTTGAACATCATCTCCAATTACAATTCCCGATTCATTAAATGCATTCATCATACCAAGAGCTACTACGTCATGATTACAGAAAATTACTTTTTTTAGTGAATTTTTTGCAAGCATTTTCTGAGCAATATCGTATCCACTATCTATTTTATTAGAACAATAATATATAGAGTCTGATAAATGTATTCCATGTTCTTTACATGTTTTTAAAAAAGATTTACCTCGCAAGGTCATGCATGTGAAGGAAGTTGGGTTGAATACAACAGCAATATCATTTTTTCCATTTTGAATAGCATGTAAAGCTGCTATACGACCAGTTTCCTCATTGTCAATAGAGACACTTGAAAAACCAGGTATTTCACGATTTACAACAACTACAGGAATTTTAGGTTTATTTTTTAATAGGTACTCTATGTCATCAGCATTGATACCTGTTAAAACAACTCCATCATAATAATTATTTGAAAAAAGATATTCATCATCACATAGATGGCCAACACTGTAAGGTCGTATTATGATATTTATATTTAAATGTTCTAAAGAAACTATGTGGTTTATTGCTTGAAATATATTAGTTGATGCCAACTCAAATCCCGCATCTTGCCAATAAAATGCTATTTGAATATTGTCACGTTTAATAGGGGTAGAGCGTTTATATCCAAGCTTATCTGCTGAATTTAATACAAGTTCTTGTGTCTGTAGTGGAATTCTACGCTCATTTCCTTTACCACTTAAGACATACGAGACAGTTGCTGAAGACAGGCCACAGTCCTTTGCAATATCTTTGATTGTTGCCATTATAAAATCCTCCTTGAGTAGTTGCTTAAATTTGCTTATATCAATAATCTTAACATATATTCAATTAAAGAACAATATTCTACAACGTGCATATTTTACATGTTTAGAATAAATAAATTTCAAAAAATTTCTTATTATGTTGACAGAATTCAGTTTATAGGATTATAATATGCTTAAATAAGCTTATTAATTAAGTTAAATTAAGCAAAGTTAAGCAGGAGCATACAATGCTAGCTTGTTATGTGACTGTAAAAAGGGGGAAAAGAAATGAGTAAGGTAAATATATTTGAAGTTGGTCCTAGAGATGGATTTCAAAATCTGAAGGAATTTTTAGATACTGATAAAAAACTTAAGATTATTGATGGTCTTATTGCATCTGGTATTAGACAACTTGAAATTAGTTCATTTGTAAGCCCAAAAGCAATACCTCAGATGAAAGATGCAAAGGAAATAGCAACTTACTGTGTAAAAAATTATCCTGATGTGAAACTTTATGCATTAGTTCCAAATTTATATGGTGCTAAAGTTGCATGGGAATGTGGTATAAGAAATATATCTTATGTTATTTCTTTGAGTGAAACTCATAACAAGAAAAATATAAATCGTACTCATGAAGAGTCTATTGATGAGCTTAAAAAAATAATGAGTACTTATCCAGACATGAATATATGTATTGGAATGGCTACTGTATTTGGATGTCCTTTTGAAGGGTTGCCAAAAATTGAAGATGCCGTAGCATTTGCTAAACGTCTTTGGGAAAACGGTATCAGAGAAATAAACTTAGCAGATACAATAGGTATTGCTGACCCTAAACAAGTAAGAGATACTATTAGTGCACTAGTTGAAGCTTTGCCAGAATGCAGATGGCAGGTACATATTCATGACACTAGAAATATGGGGATGGTTAATACTCTTGCAGCTATTGAATGCGGAATTACCACTGTGCAGTCTACACTTGGTGGATTAGGAGGATGTCCTTTTGCTCCTGGAGCATCTGGAAATACTGCAACTGAAGATTTAGTGTACATGCTTGAGCGTATGGGATATGATACAGGCGTTGATTTTGTTAAACTTCTTGAATTATCAAAGTATCAGATGAGTTTTGTAAATGGTGTATATAGTGGTCACCATGTAAATATAAAGTCTGAGAGTTCTAATTGTCAGTCCTATTGATTAACGAAACATATCTATTAATAAAGCGTATCGGTTAATAAAATAAATAAAAGAATTGAGGGGATTAGTATGGATGTTATAGCTTTACTTTTGTTTTTAGGCGTTATTATTATTGCATTTGTACGTAAGAATAATGCAGGTATTTTAGCTTTAGCTATTGGTGTTATAGCTGTTAGAATTTTTGGTATGGATGATAAAGATCTTTATGGAGCTATAAGTAACTCAATGTTTACTACACTTGTTGGTATAACACTACTTTTTGCAATAGTGAATTCAACAGGAGCATTGAAACTTGTTGCTGAAAAAATTGTAGCTGCTTCAGGTAAACGTGTTTGGCTTATACCCATAGCGGTTTTTATAGCAGGATTTGTTGTTGCTGGTGTTGGGCCTGGAGCAATCCCAGCACTTGCAATTATTCCAGCAATGGCTGTTCCTGTAGCAATAACTGTTGGTTATAATCCTGTGATGCTTGCACTTATAGGTGAATGTGGATTAATGGCAGGACGTATGACTCCTATTACTCCAGAAGGTCAAATCATAACAACTGTTGCCGAGAGTGTTGGAATTGAAAATGTTATGCCTGCTGTTTTAGCTTGTCAGACTCTTTCAACAATTGTATTTTCAATAGTATTATTTATAATTTTTAAAGGATATAAACTTAAAAAACCTATAAATGTTATAAATAGCAATGAAATAGAAAAATTTAATGTAAAGCAGATAATTTCTCTGATAAGTATAGTGGTTATGATTGCTCTTATCATAATCTTTGATATGAATGTTGGACTTGCAGCGTTTTCAGTTTCAGCTGTACTTCTTCTTTTCAATATTGCTGAAGATGGAGAATGCATCAAAGCAATTCCATGGAGTACGATAGTGATGGTGCTTGGAGTAGGTGCAATGATGACAATCGTAGATGCAGCAGGAGGAATTGATTTAATGAGTAATGCATTGTCATCATTAATGAATAGCAAAACTGCTACCCCAATTATGAGTATTTCAGCAGGGCTTATGTCTATGGTTAGTTCTGCTTTAGCCGTAGTTTATCCAACCATGATGCCTATGTGTGTTGATATAGCTAAGACAGTTGGAAGTGTAGATCCAGTAGCACTTATTGCAGCAGTTGGTGTAGGAGGTTCTCTTGCTGGAGTAAGTCCACTTTCTACTGGTGGAGCATTGATTTTAGCAGCTATGGGTTCAAGCAAGAAAGATTTTAACAAAGAAGAGCAAAATAAGGTTTTTGTACAACTTTTCATTATGAGCGCAGTTGGGTTATTAGTTATTGCAGTAGTATCAGTACTATTCTTTAATGTAATAACACACTTAATTCATTAATTAGAATAACTAGAGAGTACATTATTAAGTTTAACTTTTAATACTAATCAATATAATGTAATTTGGAGGGGAAATCATGAAAAAAGGAGCTTTAAGTAATATAAAAGTACTTGACCTTACAAGAGTTCTTGCAGGTCCATATTGTACAATGATGTTGGCAGATTTTGGAGCTGATGTTATAAAAATAGAAGTGCCAAAAAAAGGTGATGATACAAGAGGTTTTGGCCCTTTTGTAAATGGAGAGAGTCTATATTATGCAAATATAAATAGAAATAAAAAAGGTATAACTCTAAATCTTAAGTCAGAGAAAGGCAAAAAGATATTTTTGGATATGGTAAAGCAAGCTGATGTTGTAGTAGAAAATTATAGACCAGGTGTCATGGAAAAGCTAGGGCTAGGTTATGATGAGCTGGCTAAAGTTAATAATCAAATAATTTATGGAGCTGTATCAGGGTTTGGATGTTATGGACCATATTCAGAACGCCCAGGTTATGATATTATTGCACAGGCAATGGGTGGTCTTATGAGTATAACAGGTACAGCAGGAGGAGAACCGACAAGAGTAGGTAATGCTATGGGAGATGTATTGGGTGGAATGAATTTAACTATTGGTATACTTGCAGCACTCAATGCTAGAAAGATAATAGGAAAAGGGCAAAGAGTAGATGTTTCCCTCGTTGATTCTGTTGTATCATCTCTCGAAACTGGCATACAGAGATATTTTGATTCAGGTCAACCTGAACTTATGGGAAATAGATATGCCTCAGCTTATCCTTATGATTCTTTTAAAGCAAGCGATGGTAATTTTGTAATAGGTTGTGGTAATGATAAACTTTTTGAAAATTTATGTAAGAAGGTTCTTTTTAGAGAAGACCTTTTAATAGATGAAAGGTTTAATACAAATCTTAAGCGTTGTGAAAACCATGCATCCCTCAAACCAGAGATAGAAAAATGGTCTATCAACTATACAATAGAAGAAGCTGTTGATTTAATATCAAAAGCAGGAGTTCCTGCTGCTCCTATATATGACCTCGGTCATGTTACAACAAATGAGCATATTGCAAAGGCAAGAGAAATGATTGTAGATATTAAACATCCTATTATAGGAGATATGAAAGTGAATGGAAATCCAGTTAAGCTTATGACAACAAAGGCTAAAATTAATGTGCCAGCACCATCTTTAGGTGAAAGTAATGAGGAGATTTATAATAGCTGGCTTGGGTTTGATGGTGGAAAAATAAATGAACTAAAAGAGAGTGGAGTTATTTAATTTTGGAATAATATCAAAAAAAGATTGAATCAACATTATAAATCAAATCTAAAACTATTAGGAACTTTTAAGATAGGAAAAGCTATTTAGACATTAAGTCTTTGTGGCTTTTCCTATTTTAGTTAAAAAATTTATACTATTAGAACTGATACATAGATGTACTAAACTAAAGTATTAACAATTTAAATCAATAGAAAATAAACTACCTATATGTTGAATAAAGACCCCTTTATTAGAGTGTAAATGAACTTATGGATATGCAACTTAAACTATTTTGATAAAAATATCAAAAATGAGACTATATTCTCAAAAATGAGACTGTGTTTTTCAAGTATTTTCTCGAAAATGAGACAAAAATATTGTTTTATGGGTTTTGTTGAATAAAAATTCTTTAGTGAATTACAATTTAATCAATTCTAAAGTTAAAAATTATTAAAAATTAGGTGAAATTTATGTATATTTTGTTTATTTTATCAAAAAAAATAGTTTTTTAATAAAAATAAAGAAATTCAATATAAGTTGGCGTAGAACTTGCTAATATATATTAATAAGAAATGTAGAAAAAATAACAATGTATAATGGGGGGAATATGATGGGATTTGTAATGGAAAATCTTAAGGTGGAAGTTAAGGATAAAGTCTGTGTTATTACTGTAAATAGACCGAAAGCTTTAAATGCTCTTAACAATGACACCCTTAGAGAATTATCTCAAGTTATTGATGCAGTATCAGAAAAGGAGGAAATATTAGGCGTTATTATTACTGGAGAAGGTAAAGTTTTTGTAGCTGGAGCTGACATACGTCAGATGCAAAACTATAAAAGTGAAGAAGGCAGAAAATATGCAGGTTATGCCCAAGGGATTTTTGATAAAATTGAAGCTCTTGAGAAAATAGTAATAGCAGCAGTTAATGGATATGCATTAGGTGGTGGCTGTGAACTTGCTATGAGCTGTGATATTAGAATTGCATCAGAAAAGGCTATATTTGGACAACCTGAAGTTAATTTAGGAGTCATTCCATGTTTTGGTGGAACTCAAAGATTATCAAGACTTGTTGGAACTGGGATAGCCAAGGAATTAATTTTTACAGGAAGGCAAGTAAATGCAGAAGAAGCTAAATCTATTGGTCTTATTAATAAAGTGGTTCCAAGTGATGTGCTTTTAGAAGAGACAATGAAGATGATGAACCAAATAGTTGAAAAAGCACCAATAGCAATAAGATATGCAAAAGTTGCTATTAATAAAGGGATAGATATGGATTTAAAAAATGCTCTTGAACTAGAGAAAGATATTGCAGGCTTAACTTTTGCTACAAAAGATAAGCAAGAAGGCATGGATGCATTTATAGAAAAGAGAAAACCGATTTTTGAAAATAAGTAATTATTATAACTAAAATTGGAACAAATATAGAATATATTCAAAATCTAAATTTCGTGAAAAAATACATATAGTTTAATTTTAAAAGGAGTTAATTTATGAATACGGGAGTAATTATAAGTTTAGTAGGGATTATCATGGCCCTATCCCTTCTAGTTGTAATGGTTATGAAGGGAGTAAATATTTTTATAATAGCAATTGTATGTTCATTATTAGTTGCTATAACAGGGAATTTAAATGTGTATGATGCACTTAAGGTGGATTATATGACAGGGTTTGTTGAATTTCTTCAGGCAAATTTCTTTATTTTCTTAACAGGTACCTTAATGGGAAAAATAATGGAGATTACTGGTGGAGCAAAATCTATTGCTAAGATGATTGTAAGATGGATTGGTAAGGATAAAGCATTACTTTCTATTCCAATAGCTTGTGGAATATTAGCTTATGGAGGAGTAAGCGTTTTCGTTGTAAGCTTTGCAGTGTTTCCGATAGCTTTAGAAATTTTTAAAGAAGCTGATTTGCCACGACGATTTATACCAGCAGCCTTGACTTTTGGATGTTCAACTTTTGCTATGGTTGCACCAGGGGCACCCCAGATTCATAATATTATTCCAGCTTCAACATTAGGGACAGATATTATGGCTGGAGCAGTAAATGGATTTATATCATGTGCAGTAATGTTTATAGTTGGAAGCACCATTTTATACAAGATGGTTTCAAAAGAAAAAGCAAATGGTGGGCATTTTATAGCACATGAATCAGATACATTTGATGAAGTAGCAACAACTAATTCTAAGAGAGAAAATGGTCCTAATGGTCTAATTGCGTTAATTCCATTAATAGTATCAATCTTAATAATTAATGTGAAAATTAATGGACAAGCAATAGTACCAATTGAGGTAGGAGTATTTATTGGAGCTTTATTAGTGTATTTATTGTTAAATAAATATCAAGATAATGCCAAAATAGTTGGCCATGTTGGTGATGCATGTAAAACTACAGTAGTAGCAATATGTAATACTTGTGCTGTAGTAGCATTTGGTTCAGTTGTAAAATCAGCAGTCGGTTTTGGCTTCATAGTTAATGCTATGACTAATATTCCTGGACCTCCTATTGCAGGGGCTGCAGTTGGAACTACAGTTATTGCGGGTATCTGTGGGTCAGCTTCAGGTGGACTTGGAATTGCGGCTCCACTTCTTGGACCAGTATTTTTAGCTAAGGGTGTCTCTGCTGCAGCATTAACTAGAACTATGGCAATTTCGTCAGCAGCATTAGATTCACTTCCACACAATGGATATATTGTTACTGTAACAAATGGTCTATGTAATGAATCACATAAGGATGCTTATATGCCAATATTCTGGGTAACTGTTTTAACCCCGATTATTGGAACTGTAGTAGCAGTTCTTCTGTTTACTATGTTCCCAGGATTACCATAACAGAAAAGATAAAAAGTATAAATTATATTTTGATATTGTAAAATCAATTTTCAAAGTATATACAATAAATTTTATGTTTTAATACCATAAATACCATATTTAAAATACCAAGTTGACAGTATAAGGAGGAATTGAAAGTGTTAAATAAACCATTAGAAGGAGTTAAGGTCATTGACTTAACATATTTTGTAGCAGGTCCAGGAACTTCTAAGATATTAGCTGACTGGGGTGCTGATGTTATTAAGGTAGAGCCAAGCTTTGGAGACCCAGGAAGAAAGACAGGAGCAACAATGACAATGCCAATAGATGATTATAATAATCCTTTTTACAGCACATATAATTCAAACAAAAGAGGTTTGTCTATAAATCTTAAGAGTGAAGCTGGAATTGAAGTTATGGATAAGCTTTTAAGTGAAGCAAACGTATTTGTTTCAAGCTATAGAACAGGAGCATTAAAAAGACTAGGTCTTGACTATGAATCATTAAGCAAAAAGCATCCACATCTTATCTGGGGACAAATAAATGGTTTTGGCGATTTTGGACCTGCTAAGGATAATGCAGGTTTTGATACGGTTGCTTTTTGGGCAAGAAGTGGAGCTATGCTTGATATAGCAGAGAAAGATACAAGCCCAATAAACCCACCTATAGCCTTTGGAGATGCCACAACTTCTTGTAGTTTATCTGGAGGTATATGTGCAGCTTTATACCAACAAGCTAAGACTGGAAAAGGACAAAAAGTAATGGCATCTTTATTTGGACAAGCAATATGGAATGCATCATCTTTATTAGCATCTACACAGTTTAGCGATGAGTATCCAAAAACTAGAAAAAATGCTATTTCTCCAGTAATAAATTCTTATCGTTGTAAGGATGGAAAGTGGATATTCTTAAGTATCCTAGAGCATGAAAGATATTTTGAGGCACTTTGCAGATTATTTGGAAGAGAAGATTTAATAAAAGAAGAAAAATTTGCATCTTCAGTAGAAAGTAAGAAAAATGCTACAGAGCTTATTAATATTTTGGATGGTGAATTTGCAAAATTTACTCAAAATGAGATGGTTGATAAGCTTACTACTGCGGATATAGCCCATGAAAGAATTCAACATGTTAATGATGTAGTAACTGATGAACAGGCTATTGCTAATAACTATATATATGAACATACAAGTAAAAATGGAAATAAGACAATGCTTGCATCCACTCCAGTTAAGTTTGGAAATATTGAAGTTAACATGACTTGTGATGCTCCACTTATAGGAGAACATTCAGATGAGATATTGAGAGAACTTGGATATAGTGATTCTGATATAGAAGTTCTAATTGAGTCTGGAATTGTAACAATGAATAAAGAAGCATGTGAAATATGTTAATAAACTTTTGAAGTATGTTAATAAATAGGAGGAAATTTTATGGATTTTAGATTAACAGAAGCACAATTAATGCTTCAAAGAGTAGCAAAAGAATTTGCAGAGAATGAAATAGCACCAATAGCTGCTGAAACAGATAGAACAGGTATTTTTCCAAGAGAGCTTTTTAGCAAAATGGCTAAAATAGGCTTTAATGGTATTGGAACACCTGTAGAGTATGGCGGTTCTGGTGGAGCAGATATAGAAAAAGTAATTGTTGTTACTGAGGTTGCCAAAAAATGTGCAGCATCTGCAGCAATATTATCAATACACACAATATATGCTCAAGCTATTTTGAAGTTTGGTACTGAAGAACAAAAGAAAAAATACCTTCCAATGATGGCTGAAGGTGGGTGTGTAGGTGCTTTTGCTTTAACTGAGCCTAATGCTGGTTCAGATGCTGCAAGAGCTGCAACAACTGCAATCATTGATGAAGCAACTGATGAATATGTCTTAAATGGGACTAAGTGCTTTATTTCTGGTGGAGGTCAAGCAGAATCATTAATAATATTTGCATTGACAGAGCCATCAAAGGGAATAAAGGGAATGTCTGCTATCATCGTTGACAAAGGTACTCCAGGCTTTTCAATAGGAAAAATTGAAGAAAAAATGGGTATCCATGGTTCAGAAACTGCAGAGTTAATATTTGATAACTGTAGAGTTCCAAGGTCTAATTTATTAGGAAAAGAAGGGAAAGGCTTTAACATAGCTATGACTTGTCTAGATGGAGCAAGAATTGGAGTTGGAGCTCAAGCTGTAGGAATTGCGGAAGGGGCCTTAGAAGAAAGTATCAAATATTCTAAAGAAAGAGTTCAGTTTGGCAAGCCAATTTCAGCTTTACAAGGTATTCAATGGTATATAGCAGATATGGCGACTATGGTGGAATCAGCAAAGTTGTTAGTATATTATGCAGCAGACTTGAAAGCTAGAGGAGAAAAACACACTAAAGAAGCTGCCATGGCAAAATACAATGCGTCACGTACTGCAAGAGAGGTTACAAATCTAGCTCTTCAAATCCATGGAGGATATGGATATATGAAGGATTATCCATTAGAGAGAATGTACAGAGATGCCAAGATAACAGAAATTTACGAAGGTACTTCAGAAATACACAAGGTTGTTATTTCAAGAGCAGTACTAGGATAGGAGGAAGAGCATGAATATAGTTGTTTGCTTAAAGCAAGTTCCAGACACTAATGAAGTTAAAATAAATAAAGAGACAGGTACCCTAATAAGAGATGGTGTACCAAGTATAATCAATCCAGATGATAGAAATGCTTTAGAAGAAGCTTTAAAAATAAAAGATGAACTAGGAGCAGTGATTAAGGTTATAAGTATGGGACCTCCTCAGGCTAAAAGTGCTTTAAAAGAAGCTTTGGCAATGGGTGCTGACGAAGCATATTTAATTTCAGATAGAGCTTTTGGTGGTTCAGATACTTGGGCTACATCTACAATTATTGCTGCTGCAATAGAGAAGGTTGGAAAGTATGATGTAATATTCTGTGGAAGACAAGCTATAGATGGAGATACAGCTCAGGTTGGACCAGAGGTTGCAGAATTTTTAGGGGTACCACAGGTTACATATGCAAAAGAAGTAAAGGTTCAAGATGATAAATTACTAGTAACTCGTTATACAGAGACAGGAGATTATTTAATAGAAGCAAAGATGCCAGTTTTACTAACTGCTATAAAAGAGTTAAATAATCCAAGATATCCAAGTGTCAAAGGAATCTTAGAAGCTTATAATAATGGAGATGCAAAGATTACTGTGTTAACACTTGAAGACTTAGCTGTTGATACAACTCAAATTGGATTAAAGGGTTCACCTACAAATGTTTACAAGTCTTTTGTACCAGTTAAAGACAAGCATAATGAAATAATCGAAGGTATAAATAAAAAGGAAAAAGCTGAGAAATTAATAGAAATACTATTCGATTTGAAACTAGTATAGGAGTGTTAAGATGATGAGAGCAAAAGTTAATCAAGGTATAAATTTAAATGATTATAATGGTGTTTGGGTAATAGGAGAGCAAAGGGAAGGCAAAATCAATCCTGTTACTATAGAACTTATTGGTGAGGGAAGAAAGCTTGCTGACCAATTAGGAAAAGAGCTTGCAGTTGTAATAGCTGGATATGAAGTAGAGAAAGAAGTAAAGGAGTTACTTCACTATAGTGTTGATAAAGCTTATTATATCAACGACCCTCTTCTTAAAGATTTCACAACTGATGGATATGCAATTTCAATTGCAGGTCTAATTGAAGAGAAAAAGCCAGAGGTTGTACTAGTTGGAGCTACTTCTATAGGAAGAGATATTGCACCTAGGATTGCAGGTAAAGTTGGAACTGGTCTAACTGCTGACTGTACAAAACTTGAAATAGATTCAACAGATAATAAGTTATTACAAACAAGACCAGCCTTTGGTGGAAATTTAATGGCTACTATTGTTTGTCCAAAAAATAGACCACAGATGTCAACAGTTCGTCCAGGTGTTATGGCAAAAGCTGTAAGAGCTGAATCAGAGACTGGAGTTTTAGAGGTTGTTACTCCAGAACTTCATGAAAAAATGATTAGAACTAGATTAGTAGAAATGCTTCCACAAGAAAAGAAATCCATAAATCTAACTGATGCTAGAATAATAGTATCAGGAGGAAGAGGATTAAAGAGGGCAGAAGGATTTGAACTCATAAAAGAATTGGCCGATAAATTGGGGGCAGAGATTGGTGCTTCAAGAGCGGCAGTAGATTCAGGGTGGATAGAACATTCTCATCAAGTGGGGCAAACAGGAACTACTGTTAGACCAGAGTTATACATTGCGTGTGGGATATCTGGAGCAATACAGCATTTAGCTGGTATGAGTGATTCTAAATATATAGTTGCTATAAATAAAGATCCAAAAGCCCCTATTTTCAGTATATGTGACTATGGAATTGTAGGGGATTTATATGAAATTCTACCTGAAATGATAGAATCATTAAATAGGTAACTTCTAGAAAACATTGAATATATAGAATGGTAAGTCTTATAATATTGTATTGTAAGACTTATTATTTTTGCTGAAGGTTATAGTGGAGGGATGAAACAATGAAAGAGCACTGGTATAAGGATATATTTGCAAGAGTATTATCCATGACTGATGATGGTTTTATTGTTGTAAATAAAGATGGAGTAATCATAGATATTAACGATAAATATTGTGACTTCTTAGGAAAAGAAAGAGACGATATAATAGGACACAATATACAAAGTATTATACCAAATACAAAAATGTTAGATATTATGAAAGATAAATATTGTGAAGAAGGAGCTATACACCATTACTCAGGTGGAAAAACAAAAGAAAAAAGCGTAATAGTAAGTAGGTCTTATGTGGAAAATGACGATGGAGAAGTAGTTGCAGGGGTAGCTCAAGTTAAATTTAGATTACAATCCTTTGATGTAGCTAAAAAGTTAATGTCAGAATATATGGAACTCCAATATTATAAAGAACAGTTCAAGGATAAATGTAGTTTTGACAAGCTCATAGGTGAAAATAGAGATTTCATAGAACTTAAGAAAACAGGTATGAAAGCTTCTAAAACGAACTTCTCAGTACTTTTAACAGGTGAAACAGGTACAGGTAAAGAAGTTTTTGCTAGAGCAATTCACAATAATAGCAGTAGATCAGACAAACCTATGGTTAGCATAAACTGTGCTGCAATACCAGAAGAACTATTAGAATCAGAGCTATTTGGGTATGACGAAGGAGCTTTTACTGGAGCAAAAAAAGGAGGCAAAAAAGGTAAGTTTTTAGTTGCTAATAATGGTACAATCTTCCTAGATGAAATAGGTGACATGCCTTTGACCATGCAAGCAAAACTTTTAAGAGTTCTTCAGGAAAGTGAGATAGAACCAGTTGGAGGTCTTAAAACTATAAAGATAGATGTAAGAGTAATCTCTGCTACAAGAAAGAATTTAAGTAAAATGGTTGAAGAGGGATTATTTAGAGAAGACTTATACTATAGGTTAAATGTAATAAATATTCATATGATGGAATTAAAGGATAGACAAGATGATATTTTATTGCTAGCAAATTATATATTAAACAAATTAAATGTTGAATATAAGGAGTTGAAGGTTTTAAGTGATAAGGTTAAAAATTGTTTTATTAACTATATTTGGCCAGGAAATATAAGAGAACTACAGAATGTAATAAAAAGCGCCTACGCTGTAAGTGATGATATGGTCATTATGATGTGTGACCTTCCATCTAAAATGGATAATATAAGCAGAGTGGCTCAATGTAATGTGGATAGTAATTGCTCAATTCATGAAATGGTTGAAAATTATGAGAAGAGTTTAATTATTGATGTATTAAAGAAGTACAATTGGAAATGTTCCAAGGCAGCAGAGGTTATGGGAATACACAAAAGTCTTTTGTATAAGAAAATAAAAAAGTATGAAATTGAATTAAATAATTAGTATATACATCTGACTTGAGAATAATTGTTCTGTAAAAAAGGAGATGACTCAAATTTTTATTTTGAGACATCCCCTTTATCTTCCTTGTATTTATAAAACATATTTTAAAACATTTCTCTTGTTAATTAATCGTAATTTTCTACTTCTTTATCAAGTTCTTTTCCACAAGAATCACACTTATATATAGCATTATATCCGTAATCATATTCATCAACTATTTTCTTTTGTCTAAATACACCACCACAATCACATAAAAAACCGTTTTTTATAAGAGTAATAATAAATTGTGATTTTATAAATTTTATATCATTACATTTATCATTAGTGTAAAAATTATAAATATAAGAGTTGTCACATTCGTCTCTTAATTCAAATTTTTCAATATATGTGTTGTTTTTTAGTTCCTCAAATTCTTCTTTAGTTAAGTATGACTTTTGTTGCAATTCGTGTAAGCGCTTAATTTGGTCCATAATTTATATCCTCCTAATAATTTTAGTACTTTAAGCTTAGATAAGGACTCTAAGTTTTATTAAATTTATCTCAAGGAATTATTTAAATTATATTTAGTTTTATTTAATTACAACATAAATAAATTAGCTATAAATAAAAACTAATTTTAAAAATAATTTCCTATGAAAATCTAAATTACTAACCCCTTACTAACCCGAAAAACTAAAAAAGAAAATAAAAAATATATCCAATCTGAATGATATATAAATAAAGGTGTTTTATATAAATTTAACTTTAAATATCTCAACTGTAATATATAAAAATATATTATAGTTAAAATATACCACATATTTTGGGTATTGTATACTGGAATTGAAGCAATTAATTTATTTTTTAACACACAAATGATTTTATAAAAAAAAACAAGACTGAAAAATTCTTATATTATTTGATAGAATAAAAATGAGAGTAAATTTATTGAATTTTATAAAATTTATAAGGAGTGAATTTAAAATATGCAAGAGAATAAAAATGATATATTTGAATCAATAGATAATGATGACTTTGACAATAAAACAGAAGACGAATATTTAGAAATAGTAAAGCAAAATGGATTAAATTTAATATACATAAAAAATCAAACAGAAAAGATATGTTTGGAGGCTGTTAAACAAAATTGTAATGCAATAAAATGTGTTGATAATCAAACAGAAAAAATTTGTATGGAAGCAGTCAAACAAGACTGGAGAATGTTAGAATTTGTGGAAGAGCCAACAGAAGAAATATGTATGTTAGCACTTAGCCAAGATGGAACAGCATTAAAATATATAGAAAATCAAACAGAAGAACTATGTTTAAGAGCTGTTGAAAAAAATGGTACAGCTTTAGCATTTGTAAAAGAGCAAACAGAAGAAATATGTATAGAAGCGGTTAGAAATAGTGAATTTGGATTAGCAAGAGTAAAAAATCAAACAGATAAAATATGTATGGAAGCAGTTAAACAATGTAGTTATAACTTAAAATGGGTGGAAAATCAGACAGAAGAAATATGCATGGAGGCAGTAAGACAAAATGGGCTTGATTTGAAATTTGTAAAAAATCAGACAGAAACAATATGCTTAAGAGCAGTAAGACAAAACGGTATGGCTTTAGAATTTGTAAAGGAACAGACTGTTGGAATATGCTTGAAAGCAGTGAGACAATATGGAATGGCTCTAAAATTTGTGAAAGAACAAACAGAAGAAATTTGTACAGAGGCTGTTAAACAAGATAAAAGAGCACTTAGTTTTGTCAAAGGAGATAAAGAAAAATATAAAGTTTTATGCGATGGGAATGAGCCATTTGCAAAAAGATATGTTAGAAATGTAATAGAAAAAGAAAATAGAGCTTTGATTAAAAAAGGAGAAGAAAATGCAAAAATCAAAATTGCAGGAAAACTTCATGACAGAGGAATGCCTTTTGAAGATATATCAGATATAGTTGAGATTGAAATAAATAAATTAAAGGTGAGTTTGGGTATTTTTTAATATAAATAATTAATTAAAAAATAATTGGATAGTTCTTTGTAGGATAGCAAAATAAGTGCTATAATTTGACATATAATAAATTATTTTTATTACATATAAGGAGGGATTGAAATTGAAAATTACAATATTATATCAAACAAGAAGTGGAAACACAGAAAGAGTAGCTAAGTTAATAGAAGACGGTGCTAAAAAGGTAGACGGAATAGAAGTTAGACTTATGAGATTTGATAGTATTGATACAGAGTATTTAAATGAAAGTAAAGCAGTAATATTTGGAACACCAACATATTTAGCTAATACAACTTGGGAAGTAAAAAAATGGTTTGATGAGGATTCAAAAAAGATAAATCTAGCTGGCAAGTTGGGAGCGGTTTTTGCTACATGTGACTATGTCTGTGGAGGTCCTGATGTTGCAATTCTTACTATAGTAGGGCATTTAATGGTTAAGGGAATGCTTGTGTACTCTGGAGGTGGCTCTTTAGGAAAACCATTTATACATTTAGGGCATGTACATTCAATTGAAGGACCAGAAATACAAGACGAAAAAGCTGTAATATTTGGAGAAAGAATTGCTACAAAAGCAAAAGAATTATTTGCTTAATTTCTATATACATAACAATGCTTGAGATAAGTTTAATATTTTAATGGGGATTTGAGGTAAAAATTGTATACAAATAAAAATTTTCCATAAAATTACTCAATATGCTATCAATATGAATTATAATATGATTGTAAACATATTATATTAAATAAAATAGTGAAAATTAAACGATAATAGTGAGGTAAGTTTATGGTATGGCATATAGAATATGAAATTTTTTCTGCAATTATAGTTATTTTTTTGATGGTATACTTTTTTAAAAGTAAGTTTATACCTACTTTGCAAAATAAAATATATTGTGCACTTTTAATTTGTTCATTTTTATTTATAATTTCAAATGTTTTAGGCTCGCTTTGTCTAAATAATATAGACAAACTTCCAATTTTTTTAACTGCTTCATTGAATCAAATATATTTATTTTTATTGCCGATACCAGCGGCTCTTGTATTATTTTATGTTATGGCTATTATTTACCAAGATATAAGATACATGAAAAAAAAGCTTCTACTTTTATCTATACCACTTATAATTTGCATATGTCTATCTATAACCAATCCTTTTACACACATTTTATTTGGATTGTCAAAAGAAACAGGTTATGTACGTGGTTATGGATATGCTGCAACTTTTTTATCGTTTTTCTTTTATGCAACATATTCGGCATTTTTATCTTTTAAATACAAAAAAGCAATGCATGAATCTAAAATATGGGCTATTAGAGGTTTTCTTATAGTTTCAATTATAGCAATTATTCTACAAGCGATTTTTTTACAGTATCTTCTTACAGGAGCCGCATGTGCATGTAGTTTGCTTTTGACATATCTTTCTATGCAGAATCGAGGTCTTATCATTGATGACCTTACTGGTGTACTTAATAGACAATCCTTTATTCAAGAGCTAGATTTAAATATAAATACTGAACAATCAGGGTTTATTATTACAATTGCTCTTGATGATTTCAAATTTATGAATGAAACTTTTGGAACTAAAAATGGAGATATTGCATTAAAAGAAGTTGGTAAATATTTGATTCATATCCATGATGTAAATCATGTGTATAGAATAGGAGGAGATATATTTTCTATTGTTGTTAATAGGCAGTTAGGAATATCTCCAGAGACAATTATCAAAGAGATAGAAGAAAGATTTAAAAAACCGTGGCTAATAGAATCAATAAGTTTTAATTTATCAACTAGTATTGCAGTTGTTTCTTTTCCAGAAAATGCTGAAACGACAGAAGATGTTATAGTTGCAATTGACTTCTCTATGCATGAAGCAAAACGTTCTGAATCAAGACAAGTTATTTATGCAGATGCGTCTATAAGTGAAAAGATAAAGAAAAAACACATAATAAAAAATTGTTTAAAAGAAGCTCTAGAAAATGATGGTTTTGATGTATATTATCAGCCTATATTTTCTACTAGTAAAGATAGATTTGCTTTAGCTGAGGCTTTGATTAGGCTAGAACATAAAGAGTTAGGGTTTATACCACCAGACGAATTTATACCAATTGCAGAGCAAACAGGTCTTATTAATTCAATTGGGTTAGTGGTTTTCGAAAAGGTATGTAAATTTATAGCTAGTGATGATTTTGAAGATTTAAAGCTAGACACCATAGCTGTTAATCTCTCTGTAGTACAATGTATGCAAAAGAATTTGGCTGATGATTTGTTTAATATTATGAAAAAATACAATGTCTCACCAACTAAATTTAAACTTGAAATTACAGAAACTGTGGCATCAGGTTCATTTAATATAATTAGAGAGACCATGGAAAAATTAATTGATTTAGGTGCTAAATTTGCACTTGACGATTTTGGGATTGGTTATTCTGGAGTTACTAATATGCTTTCTTTACCATTTTCAGTAATTAAGTTAGATAAGAGTCTGATTTGGTCTATGAATGAAGATAGTAAGCATAAGCTCACAGTTGAAACTATTATATCTCTTATAAATAAATTAAATATGAAAGCTGTAGCAGAAGGCGTTGAAACTATTGAATATGCTAAAAATTTAAAGTCTATGAATTGTGAATATTTACAAGGATATTATTTCTCTAAACCTGTTCCAGAGGAAGTTTTAAGAGATTTGTTGAGAGAAAATGTTTTTACAGTTTGATACCCTTTATTTTTTTAATTACAATTTTGTTTATTGACACTATTAGCCAAATATTATAAAATTAACACAATAATAAATATTAAAATTATTATATATATTATTAATATTAATTCCTAGAGTAAAGATTTATTATATATTTTTATAGCTTAAAATATATATTTTACTTAATTATTCTAAAGTAAGAAAGGAAGATGTGACATGAATAAAAAGAAAATATTAGTACCAATTGATGGAACAGAAAGAAGTATGCATTCTTTGGAATTTATACAAGGAATATTCAGAAAAGATGAAGTCGAAGTGGAAATAATGAATGTGAAAGAACTAGTATTTATTGATGGCATATCCCTAGCTGAAGAGATAAAGAATTCTGAAAACTTAGGAAGACGAATCCTGGATAGAGCAGCAGAGATAATGGGAGAGTATGATGTTAAAGTTCATTTTACTTTTGGTTATCCGGGAGATGAGATAATTAGAAAAGCAAAAGAAGACAATGTAGATATTATAGTTATGACAAAATCTACTAAAAAAGGTTTAACAAGAATGATAGGTTCAGTAACAGCAAGTGTAGTTAAACAAGCAAAGTGTATAGTAATGATTGTACCGGAGTAGAATTAGTGAGGTATCTGAAATATGAATAAAAAGATAGCAGCAGTTTGTGAAAGTGAAAAAAGTTCAAATTCTCTTAAAGAAGCTGCAAGTATTTTAGGGTTTGACTTAGTTTATGAAATTCAAAATGATGGTAATATAAAAAATGAACTTTCTATATATGATATAGAAGACGCATCTATAGTATTATTTGTTACAAGTGATTCTATAGAGAGCATAGAAAAGATTGATAGATTTATAGATAGAGAATTTTATGAGGTCGATCCAAAATATATAATAAGTGATGCAAAATCTATAGTAAATGAAATTTTAATAGATTTAAATTAATCTTAAAAATATATAAAAAGCTTCAAGTAAATAGTATTTACTTGAAGCTTTTTTTATGTTGAATATTGAGCTATATTTGCTTGTAGAAAATATTTTAAAATATTTAAAGAGAAAATAAATAAAAACTAAAATTGACAAAATATGGTATATAATCTAAAATAATAACAGTAATCGTTATTAATATTAAAAAATAAAGCGTAATTACGAGAAAATCACAATTATAAGGAGAAAGATTAGATGAAACACTCATTTACTGAAATTAGAATTCCTATTGAAAAGGATAATCCTGCAATACTTAGGGACGAATCAAAATGTGTAAAATGTGGTCAGTGTAGAACTGTTTGTGAAAAAGAAATAGCTGTAGGGAAAATGTATGATTTAGATAAGACTGGAGATAATGCCATCTGTATTCATTGTGGGCAATGTGCAGTTGTATGTCCAGTTGAATCAATTACTCAAGTATATGATTATGAAAAAGTGAAAGATTCTATTAATGATTCAGAAAAAATAGTTATATTCAGTACATCTCCATCTGTAAGAGTTGCACTTGGTGAAGAATTTGGTATGGAACCTGGCACATATGTTGAGGAAAAGATGGTTTCTGCTTTAAGAAAATTAGGGGCAGATTATGTATTTGATACTACATTTTCAGCTGATTTAACCATTATGGAAGAAGCTTCTGAATTAATAGAGCGTATAACAAAGAATGATAAATCACTACCTCAATTTACAAGTTGCTGTCCAGCTTGGGTTAAGTTTGTAGAAACATTTTATCCAGAACTAATACCAAATTTATCTACTGCTAAAAGTCCAATAGGCATGCAAGGGCCAACGATAAAAACGTATTTTGCTAAAAAGAAAGGTCTTAATCCGAAACAAATTGTAAATGTAGCTGTAACTCCATGTACAGCTAAAAAATATGAAATATTAAGACCAGAAATGAATGATTCAGGAAAATACTATAAAGATGAATCCATACGTGATATGGACTATGTGATTACAACTAAAGAATTAGCAAAATGGTTAAAAGAAGAAGAAATTTCATTTGAAAATCTAGAACATTCATCATATGATGATTTATTAGGTAGAGGAAGTGGAGCAGGAATTATATTTGGTAATACTGGTGGGGTTATGGAAGCTGCTATAAGAACTGCCTATTATCTAATTACAGGAGAGCAACCTCCTCAAAATATACTAAATTTTAATCCTGTTAGAGGTATTGATGGAATAAAGGAGGCAGAAGTTAAAGTTGCTGATAAAGTTATAAATGTAGCAGTAATACATGGTACTGCTAATGCTAAAAGTCTAATAGAAAGTATGAATGATAATAAACATAAATATGATTTTATAGAGGTTATGACATGTAGAGGTGGATGTATAAGTGGTGCAGGTCAGCCAAAAACATCTTTTGAAGTTACAGATATGATTAGGTTTAAGCGTATAGCTGGTCTGTATAATAAGGATAATACTATAAAAATAAAATCTAGTTATGAAAATCCAGATATAAAACAAGTGTATAAAGAATTTTATGGGAGTCCACTTTCTGATTTAGCAGAAAGTATGTTACATACAGAATATAATTCTAAAAATTATATGTTAAATAATATATTAGAAAATGAGAATATTTAAATAAAAAAAATAATATTATATATAGTTGACAAAAAGTGGAAATTAATATATTATATAAATATAGAAATAGTAATCATTACTATTATTGAAAAGGGAGGAATTAATTATGAACTTAAAAGGAACTAAAACAGAAAAGAATTTAATGGCAGGATTTGCAGGGGAATCAGAAGCAAGAAATAAATATACATATTATGCATCAAAAGCTAAAAAAGAAGGTTACAATCAAATAGCAGCTATATTTGAAGAAACTGCTAACAATGAAAAAGAACATGCTAAACTATGGTTTAAACTTTTACATGATGGAATGCCTTCAACAGAAGAAAATTTAAAAGATGCAGCAGCAGGTGAAAATTATGAGTGGACTGACATGTATGCAACATTTGCTAAAGAAGCTAAAGAAGAAGGATTTGACAAAATAGCTTATTTATTTGAAGCTGTTGGAAGAATAGAAAAAGAACATGAAGAAAGATACTTAAAACTTTTAGAAAACTTAAATGAAGGAAAAATATTTAAAAGAGAAGAAGAAGTTGTTTGGCAATGTCAAAACTGTGGTCATGTGTATGTAGGTACTGAAGCACCAGAAAAATGCCCTGTATGTGACCATCCAAAAGCTTATTTCAATATAAAAGCTGAAAACTATTAAAAATTATTATAATTAAAAAGGAATGTTAACTATGAAATTTTCTAAACAAAGAGAACTGATTTTAAATGAAATATTAAATAATCCAGTTCATCCTACTGCTGATTGTTTGTATGAAAATCTAAAAAAAGATAATCCGAGCTTAAGCTTAGGGACTGTGTATAGAAATTTAGCTCAGCTAACAGAACATGGTTTTATAAAAAAAGTTAGTATTCCAGGAAATCCAGATAGATTTGATGGTAGAACAGAAAATCACTATCATATTATATGTGAAGTATGTGGAGAGGTGTACGATTTAGAATCTGAAATCCTTAGCAATTTAAAAGAATCAATATCAGAAGAAACAGACATAAAAATAACATCTTATAACATAAGTTTTAAAGGGATTTGTAATAATTGTAGAAAGTGTAGCCAAGTAGGTTAAATTTTCAAATTCTAAAAATAATTAATGAGGTGAGTTTATGTGTAGTGAAAAAAGATTTTTTATATGTGAGACTTGTGGTAATCTTATAGGGATGATACACAGTGCAGGTGTTCCTGTTTTCTGTTGTGGAAAGCCTATGAAAGAGCTTGTTCCTAATACAACAGATGCAGCAGTTGAAAAACACGTGCCTGTGATTGAAGTAGACGGAAATAATGTTACTGTTAAAGTAAGTAGTGTTGCTCATCCAATGACTAAAGAACATCATATAGCATGGGTGTATCTTATGACTGAACAAGGTGGTCAACGTAAATGTCTAGCAGTAGATGGAGAACCTGTAGTTAAATTTGCTTTGAATGATGATGATAAAGTAATATCTGCATATGCTTATTGTAATTTACATGGATTATGGAAAGCTGAATTGTAATATTTAAATAAACTGAATTAAAAAGGAGGCTAAAAAATAGAAATTTATTTCTATAAAAATAGCCTCCTATAAATTTATATAATTTCAAGTTTTAATTTTAATTGAGATTAATAGAATATAAGGAGAAAATAATATGTCAATTTATAAATGTAGTGTTTGTGGATATATTTATGATGAATCTAAAAATGATAAAACATGGGATGAGTTAAGTGAAGACTGGACATGTCCTGTATGTACAAAAGGTCGTAGTTATTTTGGAAAAATAAGTACTGTATATTTTGAAGGTGAAGAAAATAAAGAAAATAAAATAGAAGTGTCTGTTCAAGAAAAATCTGATGTGAATAGTGAAAAAGCAGGTGATTTAAATTATTTAAATACATATTTAAGAAGAGATGATGAAGTTGAGCAACATATGGATATAATTCATGAAATGGCTGTTACAGGAAAATCTATAATAGAGCCTATGAAAACTAAACTACCAGTAATTTCTTGGGATGATATTTTAATTATGGGAGCTCAATTAAATCCATTACCTCTAAATGAACATGATGAAGTAAATACAACAACAATAATAGGAAAAAAAGCAAAAAAACCTATGATAATAGAAAATCCAGTTTATATTTCTCACATGTCATTTGGTGCTTTGTCTAAAGAATTAAAAATAGCTTTAGCAAAAGGTGCAGCTAAAAATAAAACAGCTATGTGTAGTGGTGAAGGTGGTATATTACCAGAAGAAATGGAAGCTTCATATAAGTATATTTTTGAATATGTACCAAATAAGTATAGTGTAACTGAAGAAAATCTTAAAAATTCTGATGCTATAGAGATAAAAATTGGTCAGGGAACAAAGCCTGGAATGGGAGGTCATCTTCCTGGTGAAAAAGTAACTGAAGAAATTGCAAGAGTTAGAAATAAACCTGTAGGACAAGATGTTATAAGTCCATCTTGTTTTGAAGAAATACAATCAAAAGAAGACTTAAAGAAACTTGTAGATGAACTTAGAGAGGTTTCAGAAGGACGTCCAATTGGTATTAAAATTTCAGCAGGGCATATTGAGAGAGATATGGAATTTATAGCCTATGCCAAACCTGATTTTATGACTATTGATGGACGTGGTGGAGCCACTGGAGCAAGTCCAAAGTTACTTAAAGATGCAACTTCAGTTCCAACGATATTTGCTCTTTATCGTGCTAGAAAATACATAGATACACATGGATTAGATATAGATTTAGTTATAACAGGTGGGCTTCGTATATCTACTGACTTTGCTAAAGCTATAGCTATGGGAGCTGATGCAGTTGCTATTGCTAGTTCTGCTCTTATGGCAGCGGCATGTCAACAATACCGTATATGTGGCTCTGGGAAGTGCCCTGTAGGAGTAGCTACTCAAGATGAGGAATTAAGAAAAAGATTACATATAGAAAATAGTGCAAATAGAGTGGCAAATTTCTTAAATGTTAGTTTAGAAGAACTTAAGACTTTTGCTAGAATTTCTGGTCATAAAGATATACATGATTTAAGTGTTGATGATTTATATACAGCTAACTCTGAAATATCAAATTATACGAATATACAACATGTATAAATTTTATAAAGAAAATTATTTGAAAATACGAGTTTATAAAAGTAAATAGATTTTATAAAAAGAGAATTTTATCTTATAGAATTCTCTTTTTTAATGTGAAAACTGAAGAGATTAAATTGTAAAATACCTTGTAATATCGTACTATTAAACTAAATAACAATTTAAGGAGTGATTACTGTGAAAATGATGAAGATTCAAGTTCTCGTTGATAATAATACATATATTGATAGGTATTTTGTTGGAGAACCAGCAGTTAGTTATTATATTGAAATTGATGGAAATAGAATTTTATTTGATGCGGGATATTCAGAGGTATTTATATCAAATGCTGAAAAAATGGATATAGATTTAAGAGAATTGACTCATGTTATTTTTTCTCATGGACATAATGACCATACAAGAGGTGTTCAATTCTTAGAAAATAAATATGATTTATCTAAAGTTAAGCTTATAGCACATCCTAATTGTTTTGAACCTAAAAAATGTGGAGATGATAATATCGGAGCTCCATTTTCTATTGAGAAAGCTAGAAATACTTTTATGTATGAACCAACTAGTAAGCCATTTAATATAAGTGAAAATTGTATATTCTTAGGAGAGATTCCATCTATAAATAACTTTGAAAAAAGAGCTAAAATAGGAAAATATAAATCAGGAGATTTATGGGAGGATGATTATGTTTTAGATGATTCAGCTATAGCATGCAAGACGGATAAAGGTATTTTTATTATTACAGGATGTTCTCATATTGGAATTTGTAATATAGTGGAATATGCTAAAAAAGTATGTGGTGATAATAGAATTGTTGGAATCTTGGGTGGTTTTCATCTTTTTGAATTGAATGATGGACTAGACAGTACTATTCAATATTTAAAAAAAGAGGAAATAAACATGTTGTATCCTTGCCATTGTGTTTCTTTTAAGGTAAAAGCTAAGATGAATGAAATATTAAATGTAAATGAAGTAGGAGTAGGATTAACTATAAGCATATAGGATTTGAATTAAGTTATATAGCTTTAGAAAAGCTAATAATGAGTTTAGAAAAATTAATTTTATTTAAAAAAAATTAATGTAATTAACAGCACCTACAGATGTATAAATTAAAAGCAAAAAGATAC